>DMAT01000332.1:15847-19803 GCA_003451635.1 Syntrophus sp. (in: bacteria)
CCGCAGCGCCGCTTCGATCATCCTCCGGGGGGCGGGATTGATGGCCGCCTCTCCCGGCGGTATGGACAACCCCGGCTTGGTTACTCTCCCCACCCCTTCGCCCGCTTCAAAGTGGATGACTCCATTCCCTGGTTCAAGATGGGCTCTCCCGCTATTATCTTCTAACTTATTGCCACTATTAGTTATTTTAAGATGGTCACCGTTATTATCCGTCCAGAAAATTGCCGCCTCCACGATTGCCCCGTCCGTCACATCGGGGTCATCACCGGCATCCTTGCGGACAGCGGCAACGGCGCCGTCATCCTGGCGGCGCACATAGAGGAGGGGAAAACTAGCCCGGGTCCCGTCGGGCAGAGCAATCTCGACGCTCTGCGGTTCCTCGCCGGTGCAGAGAAGCTGAGCCGCCGCCTTGGCCGCCGCCGCCGCGCAGCTTCCCGTCGTAAATCCCATTCTGCCCTGGCCGGATCTGACGGTCAAAAGCCCTCCTAAACAATTCCAGTTGCATTTGACGACTTCGCAAAAAGTCGGAAATTGAGGCTATTCGTTCTGAGCTACTTGTCCTTTTGAAAAAGATCCATGATTTCCCGCCGCGCCTCCCCGATGGTCAGGGGAATCCGCCCGAAGGCCAGTTTGTCCTCGTGTTTCAACCGGTAGATCAGTTCTGCGATCTGGGGGAGCCGCAGGCGAACCTGGCTCATCTCTTCGGGGGCGGTAAAGACGGCCTCGGGGGAGCCGCTCCTGACGATCTTGCCTTCGCTCAAGACATAGAGGCGATCCAGAAAAACGGGGATCAGATCAACGCTGTGGGTCGCCATGAAGATAGTCACCTTCTTTTCCCGATTGAGTTTCATGAGGAGATCCATCATCTGATACTCCCCCAGGGGGTCCAGACCGGCGGTGGGTTCATCGAGGAGGAGGATCTCATGGCCCATGGAGAGGAGTCCGGCAATGCAGACCCGTTTTTTCTGGCCAAAACTCAGGTTGTGAATAGACTTTTTTGCATATACCGCCATCTCGACCGCTTCCAGGGCCCGGTTCACCCTTTTGACGACCTCTTCCTCCCCAAATCCCATGTTCATGGGACCGAAGGCGACGTCTTCAAATACCGTCGGGGCAAAAAGCTGGTCATTGGGATTCTGGAAGACGATGCCCATCTTCCCGTAAATCTCCCGGGACGACAGACGGCGGATGTCCGTCCCGTCGAGAAGGACGCTTCCCTGGAAATCCTTGATCATCCCATCCATGATCTTGAGAAGCGTCGTCTTTCCCGACCCGTTATAGCCGAGGACCCCGGCAAACTCGCCGTGCCGGACGGCAAATGTCACCCCGGTCACGGCCTCCGTGCCATCGGTGTAACGATAACGGACATTTTTGAGGGCTAAGCGATTCATATCCCCCACAATATGCCCATGACCGTTACCACCAGGCAGGAGAGGAAGATCTCGGAGGACCGGAACGGACGGCGCTGAAAGAGGGGCATGTTACCGTCATATCCCCGCTGCACCATGGCCGTGGACAGGGTCTGGCTTTGCTCGAAGGCCTTGAGGATCAGGGAACCCGTCAATATCCCGAAGGAGCTCAGGCGATTCCGGAAGTTTGCATAGCCAAGACGGTTTTTCTGGGCCTGATAAATCACCATGGCCTCCTCAAAGAGGACAAATATATAGCGATATGCGTAGAGGAGGATTTCAATGAATCCCCGGGGAACTTTCAACCAGGACAGGGCGGCCATGAGTTCGGGGAAAGGGGTTGCATAAACCAGGACGGCCATCAGGGAGATGGCGGCCATTATCCGGCTGCCGATGGCAATGCCTTCCGCCAGGCCTTCGCGATACGCCGTAAGGTGGAATCCAAGGATATTAAAGGAAAAGAGGGGATCATGACCGGTAAAAAATATCTTTAACAATAAGACGACGAGAACGATCAAGAGCGGTTCGGAGAAGCGGAGCAAAAAAATCCGCCAGGGAATTTTCATGCTCATGATCAGGGTCAGGGAGAGGGCCGCCACGAGGAGTTGGAAGCCGACGCCCCGATAACTCAGGACCATGACCAGGACAATCAGGGTCACGAGGAGCTTGACGCGGGCGTCAATTCGGGAAAGCCAGTGATCCGAGGCATAATATTCCAGGAGGTGCATCAACTTCCCCTTATCTTGGCGGAGGCCTCAGGTGACCGTTCCGCGCCTCCCCGGCACAGGGGCGGCCCTTTTTCCGCAATCAGCACCCGCCAGTAATAACCGGCGGCAAAGCCTCCGACGACCCCGGCAACGAGAAAGATAAAGAGGGGAAGATCCCCCTGCTCCATATTGATGAGAGGCTCCCTGGGTTCCCTTCCCTGTTCTTTGGCGATCTTCTCGATTACGACTTCATCGACGCCGGTCCATTTAGATGCTTCGGCAGGGGCCACTCCGGAAAAGAAAATGGTGAGGGCAATTAAGACCGCCCCGATCACTGCGACTTCCCTGGCCTTGATGACCCGCATTTTGATGAGCAAATCCGGCCGCTTTTTATAAAGGAGCACCACCATCCCGGCGGTCATGGCCCCTTCGAGGACGCCCAGGGGAAGCTGGGTGGGGATAAAGGCGATGAGAACCTTCCAGAAAAGGGGCAAAAAAGCCCCTTCCCCTCGTATCCCGGCGGCTAATTCCACCGAGGTCATAAAATACGTTGCCCAGTCGGCGAAAAGTCCGGCCATAAATGCTGCCACGGCCATGTTCACCTTGACGGACCGGAGGGCGCGAAAAGTGAGAAACCCCGTAAAGGAACCCATAACGCCCATGGAGACGACATCTGCCCCCAGGGTGCTCAGTCCCCCGTGGGCCAGGAAAAGGGCCTGGATCAGGAGGGCGGCGGCGGTGATGACCACACTGATGGCAGGACCGACGAGAATGCCGGAAATGCCCGTGCCGCAGGGATGGGAACAGGTTCCGGCGAAAGGCACCGGGATCGGCATGCAGGAGATGATAAAGACCACGGCGGCCATAAGGCCGACGAGGGGCTTAAAGGAAAGATCCTCCGAACTGCGCTGATTCAGGCGGTAGATTCCCCAGGCAAAAAAAGGCAGGGCCACGGCAAACCAGAAGGCCGCCCAGTTGAAGGGCAGGAGCCCTTCGGCAATATGCATGGCCACCGCATTCTGAGGCAGCGCCAAACCGCCAATAAGAGCTATTACGAAACCGGGGGCTACTTTTTTCATATAATGACCTCGTCATATTTGAGCTGTGAAATTCACGGAGGACGGTAACAAAAATAATCGCTGATGACAAGGCATGAATTTTAGGAAGGGAAACCTTTAGTGGAAATCATTCCGTAAGGTTCCACATCAGGGTAAAGGGCTCCTATTGGGGGAGATTGCCCATCGTTTCATACTCCTCAGGGACAAACCTGGGGGTGCATATGCAAAGAAAGATCAAATCCCCATCACCGGTATTGGTGATACGCTGGGGGGTGTTCCGGGGGATGATGACGACGTCTCCCGGAACGACCTCCGTTGGGGGTAGATCGCCAACCTCGACAAGACCGGTGCCTTCCATGATGACATAGCGCTCAACCGTCCCCTTCAACCGGTGGAAGACCGTCGTGATGCCGGGACGAACCCGGGCCCGGGCAATGGAAACCTCTTCATCTTCCGGCGCGTTCCATATCTCCAGGATGAAGCAGCCCTCTTCGGTAAAAAACTCGTCCTTCCCATTTGTTTTGATCAACAATTCTCTCACTTTGACATTCCCTTGCATATACCTGTATTCTTTACGCTTAACTATTAACGGCAATGATCCGTCCAAATCAATATGTCGATATCACTTCATCGAAGGTTAATCTTGGTGTCACGAAATTGCAACATTGTTTTTGTATCATTACTGCCTGAGACAAACTGAAAACATGAAAGATCGACATCCGCACGTACAGATTATTTGTCATTTATTGTTATTATTTGTTTCTTTATGTTAATTTTAACTT
>DMAT01000427.1 GCA_003451635.1 Syntrophus sp. (in: bacteria)
CAACGCCCCGGCCCTCATGCAGCGCGTGATTGCCAGGGTTCAGGGGATGAAGGTGGATGTGGAGATCTACAGACGCAAACGGGATCTCCTCTGCGACGGCCTTGCTTCCGTGGGATATGCGGTGAAGAAACCGGAAGGGGCCTTTTACCTTTTTCTCAAGGCCCCGATCGGTGATGACGTCGCCTTTGCCCGGGCCCTCCAGAAGCAGCGGATACTCACCGTTCCGGGCAGCGGTTTCGGCGGGCCGGGATACATCCGTATTGCCTACTGCGTTGATGACGATACAATCCGCAATGCCATCGCGGGATTTGGCGAAGTGCTAAAGGAGTTTAAATAATAATTATTTCATCATGCCGGGGAGAAACAGAGCGATCTGGGGAAAGACGGTGATAAGAACCGTAGCCAGGAGCATAAGCAAGAAGAACGGAAAAGCGGCCTTGGCGATCTTGAAGAGGCTGTCGTTATTGAGGCCGCTGATGACGAAGAGGTTGAAGCCCACGGGCGGGGTGATCTGGGCCAGTTCGATCATGAGGACAAGATAGATGCCGAACCAGACGGTGTCGAACTTGGCCGCCTCGATCAAGGGCAGGACCAGGGGGGCTGTCATGACGATCATGGAGAAGCCGTCGATGAGGCAACCGAGAATCAGATATAAAACCGTAAGGATAATGATCAGCGTGTACGGGGAGAGGCCCATTTCGATGACGTAGGTGGTCAGGGCCCGGGTGATCCCCAGGAAACCGAAGACGTTGGAGAGATAGGCGGCTCCCATGACGATGAGCATGATCATGCAGCTCGTCTTCACGGAATTGATCATGCTGACCTTGAAGACATCCCAGGTGAGGCTCTTTGTCAGGGCGGCGAAAAAGAGCGCCCCGACCACCCCGACGGCCCCGGCCTCGGTCGGCGTCGCCCAGCCCATGTAGATACTTCCCAGGACGGCGAGAATTAAAAATATTACGGGGGCGATGGCGGGGATGGCCTCCATCCGGTCCCGCCATGTGTAGGCGTCGTCGCCCTTGGGGGCCAGCTCCGGGCTGATCAGGCAGCGAACGAAAATATAACCGCTGAACATGCCGGCGATCATGAAGCCGGGGATGAAGCCGGCCATGAAGAGTTTCCCGATGCTCACGTCCCCGATGATCCCGTAGACGAGCATGACCATGCTGGGGGGGATCATGAAGCCGAGGGTCCCCGCCCCGGCCAGGGAGCCGATGGAGAGGTCATAATCGTAATTCCGTTTCATCAGCTCCGGGACGGTGATCTTGCCCACCGTCGCCGTCGTGGCGGCGGAAGAGCCGCTGACGGCGGCAAAAAAGGTGCAGGCCAGGATGTTGACGTGGACGAGGCGGCCGGGGATTTTGTCCATCCAGGGGGACAGGCCCTTGAAGAGATTTGACGAGATATTGCTTCTAAAGAGGATTTCCCCCATCCAGATGAAGAAGGGGAGGGCCATCATGGAAGACCCGTTCGTATTGTTCCAGGCGATATTGGAGAGAATGGCGCCGAAGGAAACGTCGCTGAAGAAGAAGAAACCGCCGATGCCGACGAGAAAAAGGGCGATGCCGATCCAGATCGACCCCCCCATGAAGAGGATGAGCAAACCGGTAATTGTTGCCGCGACGTGTCCAAAATCCATTTTAAGCTAAATACTCCCCATTCTTTTATCTTCCCAGTTCGTCCGTTTCTTCGAGAATGCGGAGCCCCTCCGTGTCGCCCCGGAGCATGGCTACGCCCTTGAGAAACTCGGCAAGGAACTGGAGGGTCATGAGGAAGGATCCGAAGGGCATGAAAAACTGGGGGATCGCCAGCAAGGTTCCCGAGACGTGCATCGATTTCGACCCGCTGACGTAGGAATCCAGGAAAAAAACATAGGTGAACCAGGTGAGGGCGATGCAGAAGGCAAAGCCGACCACGAAGCAAGCCATGTTGAAGATGATCCGCGTCTTTCCTTTCAGGAAATGGGGGAGCATCATCATCCGGATGTGGCCACGCTCCCGGAGGGTATAGGCGAGGCCGCAAAAGGTGAGGGTGGCCATTAGGTATCCGGCAAACTCGTCGCTAATGTAGAGGGTGCTCGAAAAGCCCGTACGCCAGATGATCTCGGCAACGACGAGGACCAGGGCGACGGCCATCATGATTCCCGCAACCCAGCCGCTGAATCCCGAAAGGTTATCGATAAAATTGATTATCTTTTTCATGTCTCTCAATAGAGAAGGGACCCCGCAGACCTCGCTCCGGGGTCCCTCACTGGTTGTAAATATTCAGGAAAATACCTTGCGTATTACCGTTTAACCTTCTTCTTGAACTCCGCGTAAATCTTCTGGGCGTCGGCGGGGGCTCCTTTCAGCCAATCGGCGCGAATGCCTTCGGTAATCTTTTCCAGTTCGGTCACGAGTTTTTTCGAAGGGGCAACGGTCTCGATGCCGTTTTTGTTGCTGATGGCGACCATGTCACCGTCCCATTTTTTGACTCCCGCCCACATGCTCTTTTCCATCTCCTTGCCCGCTTTTACGAGGGCGTCCTGCTGGGCCTTGGGGAGCTTGTCGAAGGCCTTCTGGTTTACCGTCACCATGTTGGTGGCGATGGTGATGTTCAGGGGTTCGAAGTATTTCAGGACTTCCCAGAATTTGGCATCCACGGCAGTGGGGGAGGAGGTCATGACGGAGTCGATGACGCCGGTCTGGAGGGACGTGTAAACCTCGCTGAAAGGCAGAGCCAGGGGCGTAGCGCCGACGGCTTCCATAACCAGGGCGCCGTTTTTGTCATAGGTGCGGGTTTTGAGGCCCTTCAGATCGGCCAGGGTGGTGACCTTCTTCTTGGTCCACAATCCCGCGCCGGGCCAGGGGGCAGTATAAAGGATCTTCTGGCCCCATTTCTGGGCGGTCTTATCGAAGTAGGGACGGGAGATATTGAGGAGGAGATGGAGTTCATCGAAATTCCGTACCAGGAAAGGGAGGGTGACGATCTGGAGGAGCTTCTCGTCCCCGGCGACCCCACTGATGAGCATATCGGAAACCGGGACGAGACCGTCACGGACGACCTTCAGGAGCTCCGGCCCCTTGTATCCCAGGGCGCCGCCGGAGCTGACAACTATCTCCAGGTCTCCATTGGTCGCAGTTTTCACCTTTTTCGCGAATTCTTCCAGACCGATGCTGTGGTTATTCTTCGGCGGCCATACGGAATTGGCATTCCAGGTTGTCTTGGCCAAGGCGGGTGTTATGACGAAAAACATAAAAACGGCTGATACCACTAAAACTGTCAGTAACTTCTTCATAGATCTCCTCCCTTTTTCAGTGTTTGTGCGCCATAGACGCGATTCACAGGTAGTAAACTTTGCGGACTATACGAAGATGAAAACGGTAAGTCAAGGTAAAAAAGTTTTTCCTGAGGTTCAAGATCGCCTTGTTTCAGACTACCAAAAATGCGGGATATCTCTTCCATGGACCCGGTGAAAAGGACATTGGCCGCTCAATGTTCAAAATGCAAAGAGATACGCTGCCGCTCTTTTTGAGCGTCGAAGACAACCCGATCGGCGTATTGACGGATGAGGGCGCCGGAAATGCTCATGATGGCGTTTTCGTCGGCGAGGAGCTGCTCCGGCGAGGGGCATTCCTCTGAGGCAGGAAACGGCAGGCCGGAGTAGAGGACAACCACATCGAGATGATACTCATCAAAGCGGGCCTGGATATCAATAGGCCCTTCCGCCAAATCGGACAGAATTATGGACTCCAACAACTCATTGACGGCTGCCTGGACCCGCTGAATAACTTGGCGGCGGGCGCCCCAGGCGCCGCCTTGGCTCTCAAAAAAGCGCAGGGCCTCGGACATGCCGGGGAGTTGAGGCTCGATGCGCATAGACGCGCCTTGTGACGTCCCAATGCGGAACAGCAGATTCAGGGCGATGGCG
>DMAT01000417.1 GCA_003451635.1 Syntrophus sp. (in: bacteria)
CAAGATAAAGAAAGAAGATCCCCAAGGCGCCTGGGGGGTGAATCTGCCCATCTTCTTCCAGCATGCCGAGGAAATGGTCTCCATCATCCTGGAAGAAGGGGTGAAGATTGTCTTTGCCTCCGGCGGGAGTCCCAAAAAATATACCCACCGCTTAAAGGAACAGGGGATCAAGGTGGTCCATGTCACGGCGACGCCTGATCTTGCCGTCAAGTGCGAGGAGGCGGGGGTCGATGCCGTGGTGGTGGAAGGATTTGAGGCCGGAGGCCATAACGGTCGGGATGAGCTTACGACGATGGTCCTGGTTCCCCAGACGGTGGATGCGGTGAAGCTTCCCGTCATTGCTGCCGGAGGGATTTACGATGGCCGGGGAATGGCTGCGGCCCTGGCGATGGGTGCGGAGGGAGTCCAAATCGGCACCCGCTTTGCAGCGACCATAGAGTCGAGCGCCCATGATCATTTCAAGCAGGCCATGCTCAAAGCTTCTCCGACGGATACTTTTCTCATCCTTCGGAAGCTCATACCGGCCCGGGTCATCAAGAACACCTGGTTTGAAAGAGTATTCGAGGCGGAGAAACAAGGGGCATTGGAAGAAGAGCTCCTCCGGATTATCGGGGAAAAAAGAACAAAAATAGGCATGTTTGACGGCGATCTGGAGGAAGGGGAACTACAGATCGGACAGGCGGTGGGGGCGATCAGGGATCTTCCTTCGGCAGGTACGCTGGTTCTTGATATCGCCCGGGATTGTGAAAATATCCTTCGCGGGGGTGTTTTCAGGTGAAAAAAGTCGGGATTGTTGCCAATACAGCCAAGGAAAAGGCCGGGGACTATACGCAGAGGCTCAGGACCTGGTGTCTGGAACGAGGTCTGGAAGTCTATCTGGACAAGGGTATTGCCGAGGCCATCGGCGCCGGTCCCGGATATGACCGAAAACAGCTGGCGGCGATGGTGGACATAATCGCCGTCTTCGGCGGCGATGGCACCATGCTCAGAACGGCCCGGGCGGTAAGGGAGTTTAATGTGCCAATTGTGGGAATTAATTTGGGGGCCTTCGGTTATCTGACGGAAGTCAACCTTAACGAGATGATCGATGCCTTTGAGATCTTCCGGCAGCAAGGTTTTCTGACAGAGAAACGAATGATGCTGGATGTTACGGTGGAAAGCGAAGGGACGGTTGTAAAAAAGCGGACCGTTCTTAACGATGCTGTTATCAATCGCGGGAACCTTTCCCGGATTGTTGAGATGGAAACGGAGGTGGATGGCAAATACCTTAATACCTTCAAGGCAGATGGGCTCATTATTTCCACCCCCACGGGATCGACGGCCTATTCTCTTTCCGCAGGAGGGCCGATCGTTTTTCCCCAGCATGATTCCATAATCATCAATCCCATCTGCCCCCATACCTTGACGAACCGGCCGGTGATCCTCCCCGGCGAGGCGGCTATCCGGGTGATAATCTGGTCCAAGGAACAGGGGGCCACGGTGACTCTGGACGGGCAGGTTTTCCATACCCTCAAGTCGGGGGATGTCATGACGATCCGGAGATCCCATTATGTGACGATGCTGGTTGCCTCGCCGCACCGTGATTATTTAGAGATCCTCCGTTCCAAACTTGGCTGGGGCGGATTGCCTGCGGGTCTGAACCGGGCCGTCTGAAGAGGGCATGGGCGGCTCACGGGCAATCGGAAAAGTGACATTTGATTTCACTGAGGACAAATAGCGATGTTAGCCGAACTTACCATCCGGAATTTTGCCATCATCGATGCCTTGAATGTAACATTCAGCGGGGGGCTTAATATCCTTACAGGAGAGACCGGGGCGGGTAAGTCCATCATCATGGGGGCGGTGAGTCTCTTGTTGGGGGATCGGGCGTCGACCGATATGATCCGTTCCGCCGAGGACACGGCGACCGTAGAGGCCCTGTTTCACCTTCAAGATGGGGACGGACTGCGGGATAAACTCGCTGCCTGGGGAATGGATGGGAATGAGGATCTCCTGGTGCGGCGGGTGATCTCCCGTTCGGGAAAGAACCGGGTGTACATCAACGGAAATCTTGCCAACCTCGCCATGCTTGCCGAACTGGGCGAATCCCTGATCAATATCTGTGGACAGCATGAGCATCAGCTCCTGTTGAAGGAAGAGAACCATATCGACATTCTTGATGCCTTCGGCGAGCATCTGGGTTTAAGGGGCGATTACGAGGCCCTCTATGGTCGCTTTCAATCCCTGAAGGAGAAGCGCCGGTCCCTGGAGGCCGCCAACCGGCGGCGGGAAGAACGGGAAGACTTCCTCCGTTTTCAGATTCGGGAAATTGAGGAAGGGGAACTGCTGCCGGAAGAAGACGTTTCCCTGGCCGAGGAAAAGACGGTTCTCATGAACGTCCAGAAACTCATGGAACGTGCAACGGCAGCCCATGACATCCTTTATGGTCGGGAGCGGTCACTCCTCGAAGAGCTGAAAAGCGTCATCGCTGCCGTTGGAGACATTAAAAAAATTGATTCCCGGCTGAAGATCAAGGAAACGGATCTGGATGACAGCTACTACCGCTTGGAGGATGCCGCCTATGTCCTGCGGGATTATGCCGGGGAACTGTCTTTCGACGGCGGGCGCCTGGAACACATTGAAGACCGGATGGAACTCATCCACAAAATGAAGCGGAAACATGGTCCCTCCCTCGCGGAGGTGATACAGAAAAAAGTGGACATGGAAGCAGAGCTAGAAAGTATTGTTTCCATTGGGGAGGCCATTGAAGAGATAGACGTAGTCATGAAGGATGTTTACATGGATATGGAGAAAAAGGCCCGGGAGCTGTCCGAGGCTCGCCATGCCGCCGCCCGGCGCTTAAAGAAGGATATCGAGAGAGAAATTCATGCCCTGAGGATGAAAGCGGCGGTCTTCGAGGTCGTCTTCAAGGAAGGGGATAATAGGGAGGATTCCTTTACCCCCAAAGGTTTAGATCGGATTGAG
>DMAT01000014.1 GCA_003451635.1 Syntrophus sp. (in: bacteria)
CCTGATCAACGGTGGCCTTGGCCCCTACATGCTCGACCCGGCGCCGCCAGTTCGCTCCCAGGTAATAAAACCGGAGACTGTCCTGATCCGGATCAATTTCCTTCATCAGGCGATCTTTCAATATGGCCCATTGCGCAGGTTCCACAATGCACTCAAAGACCGAATATTGCACCCGCTGGCCATAGTCCTGGCAGGCTTTCGCGACTCTCCGCAGCCGCCGGGGGCCTCCGGCATCCTGCATGGCTACATCATAACTCACAAGGATAAACATCTTTGCCTCCCCAAGGGTTAAGTGGCTTCAATCCGGCAACGTCATTTCCAGATAAACGGTGGATAACCGTCCAGATCCCCCCGCAGATAACGGGCCATCAGCATGGCCTGAATTTGGAAAAGGGTTCCGATCGTCATCTTCTCTTCGATGAAGGGATGAATGATTTCCTCCTGTTTTCGTTCCTGATAGGACACGAGGACGGTTTTCCTGGTTTCGTCGTTCATCATCACCGCTCCGGAATCGCTCTGTGTGAAACCTTTTTGCTGAACCTTGCGCAGGTTGATCAGCGACAGCACCAGGCGATCCGCCAGAAAGGGCCGGAATTCTTCCATGATATCTAGGGCCAGGCCGGGCCTTCCCGGGCGGTCGCGATGCAGGAAGCCGACGGAAGGATCAAGTCCCACCACCTCCAGGGCGGAACGGATATCGTGAACCAGCAGCGTGTAGATAAACGAAAGCAGGCAGTTCACATTGTCCAGGGGAGGGCGGCGGTTCCGTTCCTCAAAGGTGAAATGCTCCTTTTGCGCCACGATGAGATGGTCAAAGACGCTGAAATAGATATGGGCGGCGTCACCCTCATAGCCCCGAATGGTATCGAGAGCCCCGTCTTTACTCAAAACATCGAGATAATGGCTAAGCCGCTTGACGGCGATGGCCAGATCGCCGGTAGTCAACTTCTCCCCGTGATCCCGGAGCGCCCGCTGCAACACGGTCCGGCTGTTGGCGATCTTTCCCGTAAGGACCGCCCTGGCGATGTCAGCTGACGTCTGATGGTTGTCAGCCTGCCGGTATTGTTCGCGCCGCAACAGGACATTGCCTGATACCGGCCCCTGAACGCGGGCCAGGAACCGGCCATGCTCCGTCAGAAAGCTGATTCCGACTCCGTTCTCGGCGCAGAAGCCCATGAGGAAGGGGCTGCACGCCACATTGCCATAGCAGACGATCCCGCCGACGGTATGGACAGGCAGCCGGAGGCGGACCTCCTTTTCGACCTTGACGACGATTGTCTCCCCCTCCTTGGCGAGGTAGGCCCCCTGGGTGGTGACGAACAGGGTATTCAGATGTTTTTTCACGGTTCTTCTCCTGCACCTGCCATGCGGATCAGGTAATTATTCACCGAACGCCGCTTCTGGATCGTCTTCGGGAGACATGCTGCCGCCAGTGAGCAGTTATCGCAGCGTTTCCCATACATCGGTTTCGGCGTCTTTCCCGAATTGAGCAGATCACGGACCTGCCGGGCCGCTTCTTCCGTTTCCCTGCGGAGGGTTTCGTCGAAAGTTACATCGAGACGCCTCCGCGTCTGGCCATAGAAAAGGGCGCCGCCGGGGATCTCCGTATGCAGCATTTCCTCCAAGCAGATTGCCTGGGCGCAAAGTTGAATCTTGTCGCAATGATCCGGCTTCGGCTTGCCCCGCTTGTATTCTACGGGGAAGGGCAGCCAGGCGCCGTCGGCCTGGCGGTGGTATTCCACGACGTCGGCCTTGCCGATCAGCCCCACCCGCAGGGAGCGGAGCGACACGCCGCGTTCGATCCGGACATCCCCTCGCGCCTCGTTCCCTTCCTCGTGGACCCGTTCGTGGAGGATTTTCCCTTCCACGGTCAAGCGATTTTCCGTCCAGATCTGCTCAAGATAGATGAGAGCGCACTGGCGGGGGCAGAAAGCATAATGCTGCAGGGCGGAGATCATGATGAGGTCATTTATGTCATACATGTCTTTCCACATTAATGGGTCCAGGACAATTCTGAACGCAGCGCGTTCATTTTAGGGTAGTTCAGATAAAAACTACGAATTAACAGCTTTCGTCGAGTAAAGAATCAAATCGCTTTTTAAGCGCAAGTTATTGTCACGTTTATTGGTTATTATCGTGTTTCTTTCATTTTATTCTTTACCTATTCAACTCTGATAGACGGCACTGTGGCATTGTTAATATCCCAGATAATGCGAGGTTTGCCTCCGTCTCCCGTTACGATACAGCCGGCGTTGACTCCTTTCGGAAGCTGGCTTTTCCGGAAAGTGATGTTATAATCATGAAAGCTTCTTGCCGATTCAACGCCTTCTTTCTTTTTTACGGAGATAAGATCAAATAATTTGTGGGCCGGGGCGCAACCAAGCTTTGCCTGTTGGAGTCGCTGCTGTTCGTTGGTATCCGTGCCCACATGTTGAAAGACAAAAATTGGCTCCTGCACGGCCATGACGCCTTTGCTTGCCGAGCGGTCATGATCGTACATCTTAAGGAGGGCCTCCCAGAGAAGCTCCAAATCTTCTTCCGTAAACTTGGTGTTCTCAGCAAGATGGGAGCTGATGAAGCCCTTGGCGATGTAGAGGCCGTAGGGGATGAGGGCCTTACGCCCCATCGTCCGAAGCTGGTCTTCCGGTTGTTCCCTCTCCCATTTCAGATAATCCTCGCTGGATTTCGCGCCTTTTATATTTTCAGTGACGGCCATGCGGGTGATGGAAATATCCAGCGGCAAAACGGGAGCAACGGAGCGGGCAAATGCGAACTGGACCGGACCGCGCACCTGGCCCGCGTTTGGGCCGACGCTCATGACGGCACCGAAGGCACGAACATCATAGAAATTTTTACACATCCAATCCCTGGCTAATGCTACTTTTTCCTTACCAGCCTTTTTGTCTGGCATAAAGCCGCCCAGTGTTGCCTCATGGGCGCAAACGATGGGGCGGTTCAGGTTTGTGGCGTGTTCTATAAAAATGGAGTTGGGTGTTTTGTTGCCGCCGGCCATCTGGA
>DMAT01000365.1 GCA_003451635.1 Syntrophus sp. (in: bacteria)
TTTGGCGACGTGGGGCGCCACATCACCGAGGTCCAGGCCGGCGGTAAAGTGATTCCCTGCCGCGAATACAACGGCACAGCGCAGATTTGCATCCCGATCATACTCGCCAAAGGCTTTAGATAGATCGAGAAGCATGTCCCAGGTAAAGGCGTTCATCTTGGAAGATCTGTGAACGCCGATCAAGAATACGTGGCCACGGATTTCACGGCTGATGGTTCCTTCTTTGATTTCGGTCATTTTTTGCGCTCCTTCTTTTTTACTATGACATAAAATGGTCGGGGCGGCAGGATTTNNGGGCTCAAGTGGACTCGAACCACCGACCTCACGCTTATCAGGCGTGCACTCTAACCTGCTGAGCTATAAGCCCTCATTTGGTCGGGGCGGCAGGATTTGAACCCGCCACTTGACATCTAAGTTATTGTTATCGTTACGCACGGATTGATAATGATAACCACACGATACTTATCTACCTTAAGTATTTCTTCTTGTAAAGAGGGATTTTCTAATCTTCTCGTAAGCGCAATCCTTGTTTTATGAAACAACAGGCGTCTTTTCGCTACCTCCCATTGTGCATTGAAGATCCAGAATATTTTTGTTATAAGTGCAATTCTTAGTAGTTTTTTTAAATCTTATCGTCATGACTATCGGCATCCCGAATATGGAACGGAACCTGCGGAAGCAGCCTAACCCGGGAGGAAAAGGTCCGTGATTGAATAAGAAACAAAACCATGAATAATATCAGAAGGCGTCAGTCGGTTTTTACATCATTGGTCATCCTGATCGGAATGACGGCAGCGATCGCCCACGCCGTTATCTTCGCCAGCGATGCCCTATATCTTTACAGCGGCGGGATGCGCATTATTGACAACTCGGTCCTGGTTCTCTACACAGATCCCTTCGGAGAATCTCTTGGAGTCTGCAACAAGGGTGCTTTCTGGCTGCGTCAGGGCCCGACCTGGAAACCGGGCCCCTGTACCTTCATTCTGACCATCCACAGAGACATTCTGACTATTGAAAGATGGTTACAGACCCCGGAAGGCAAGGCAACAGAAAATTCAAACCAGGATTATCAGGGATATCTCAGAAGCAAGGCGGATAATGCCCGGGGCCGGATCTCAATCACACTTCCCACTGTCAAGGAAAGCCCTGCTTTGGACAGAACCTCCAATCGCCCCCCACCGCGCGGCATAAACGGGGGCAAGATCGGCCACAATCGCTATTTCAGAGTTGACCTAGATCACGGAACGGCTACCCAGATTCCCCGTGATCATATAGAACGCGATGAAAAGGCCCTAAATAAAAATTGATCGCTAATGTTTGAGGTTCAGTGACTATCCGTAAATAGTATACGGCTGGTCATACAAAAAAGGACATGGAATTGAATAAATTTGTTTTCATCTCATCCGCAATATTCATACTCTGTGCATCCAAACCTCTTCTGGCACAACCGGCATCCGTTCGGTTTGATCCCTACGCAATCAAGAAGCATATCGCCGGCAAGAGTCCTTTCGATGTCACTGCCTTATGGCGGGAGCTGGGGATTTCATCCGAACTGGCGACGGTCTATAAAAGGGTCGGCATCGTCCCGGATTCGCCAGCGCACTTTGACACTTGCCGCGATTGTGCAGCCGAAATACATCCCCTGAAATGGCGGGGTATGCCGGGCAGGGTAGTTGCCCTGAAAATCTGCCAGCCCATGGGAATGTGTCGATTTCTTCTGTTCAGGCAACGGGACGGCGAACAGCCGGGCCGGGCAACCTGGCTGTTTATAGGTCACGCAGACCATGATTTCGCCCTTTATTATCCGCCGAAACATCGAACGGAGAAGCTGGGGGATGGATATTATTTCGTCATGACCGCCCAGGGAGTCTCCGGAACCGGTGTTTCCCTGCAATACGAACGCTGGTATGAAGTCGCCCCGGAAGGCATAAAAGAGGTTTTAAGCCTGCCGGCAAAGGGCCATGAGTGTTCCTCCGCTTCCTCCCTCTGCCGCTCCTTTGCCGCCCGTGTCGAGAAGGCTAAATCCGACCCCCGGCGGGTCCGGGTTTTATTTCAGGTTCAATATGATGGGAATCGTTTTCTTCTGGATGGTAAATCCTTTGCAGAGATTCCCCTGTTCACCAAACAAAGGCGGACGATCTACGTACGTTCGGAGAAAACCGGCGATTACATCCCGTCCTCCGGAGAAGCAGAGATCGCTGCGAAAGAAATGCAGCGCACATCCATTATCGGCGATTATTCCTGTGCCGATTTCATCCGTTTCAACAGCCACAACCTCATGCGCTTGGCATCTGGGCCGGATGGTGAAGCAAGGAGATGGCTGAGACGGTACGTTCCCGGATGCGAACCGTCGGTTGAACGGGAGAGACTGCTGGAGACACTGGCAAGATGAGGGCCGCAGATCATGGCAATTCCGGAACCGGCATCATAAAAAAGAAGGATTGACCGGGAAAGGTTTGGCAGTGACGGCCTTGTTCCTGTTACACCTTTCCAAAACAAGGAGGACAAAGCATGAAGACATCATTATCGAAACAGCCAAAAATGGCAACCTGGAGGTGTGCATTCCCAAAGCACCGGCCATCCGGCCGTGTTCCCATATTTCTCTTGCTTGCCGTTCTCGTTGCATTTTCCGGAGTCTTCTTTGCCTTGCCGGGGCTGGAAATACGGACCGTCGGCGCGGAGGACTACGCCGCCCCCAAGGAAGGGCTGTTCGTGAAGAAATATCCACGAGAGGAACTCCTCAAACTGCTTGCCGAACCGGGAGGGTGGTTTTCCTCGCAGGAAGGGCTTATCGATTATTTGAAACATGCCGGGCTGATAACATCAAAGGAAGGCAACGGGGTTAAAAAAGAATGGAACATTCTTGATCTGAGAGATTTTACTTTTCACAATAAAGGCCGGTTTGAATTCGTCCGGTATTCAAAAGACGGGAAGAGCCTGTTTGTCTCCTATATGTATCCCACTAAGAACGCGGATAATAAGGATTATGCCCCAAATGTCTTCAACAGAAACGTCCTTGTCCAATGGGATACGTCAACGGGACGGCTGGCCGTCTTATGGATGTCGGAAAAGAACCCGGCCAGAGCAGTCACGATGAGCGAGGATGAAACGACCGCCATTTATCACCTTGACCTCTACCGACGGGAAAGGCTGAAAGACGGTTCTTTCTCCCTTAATATATTGAAAAATCAGTTATATTCTTACGATCTCACAAAAGATGATGGAGGCCCCAGGCGGATTGTCGAGTTCAAGAACGGCAAGGGGACCGGTCCTTCGGGGCTCGGCTGGCATACGGTTCCATATCGTACCCTTGACAACATAGCCTTAAGCCCGGACGCAAAATATATTGTATTTTCGGCAGGCTCGGTACGAACCCCCAAAGAGGGCTACCATATTATCGTTGATGTGGGAAGCGGCAAGCCGATTAAGGGTTTCCCCATAGCCTATGGGACAAAAGGTGATTCCGGCCAACCCAATGCGGCGGCCATGGTCTTCAGCCCCGACGGGAAAAACATTGCCAGGAGAGCTCCCATAGAAGCAGGTGAGTATAGCGTCAAGACAAAGACCGAGGTAATTGAGGTCGGTTCGTGGAAGGTTATCCGGCAGCTTCAGACCACGGACGATTGGATAAGTTTTGGCTTAAGCGGCATTACCTTCAGCCCGGACGGCAAATATCTGTACGCAGAAGGCCCGGACTTCAGTTGTGATATCGTTTCCATCGCTGCGGGAAAGACATTTTGCCGTCTCCCCAACATCAGCTTCGGCAAGGTGGTGAACATATTTTCACCTGACAGCAGGTTCTTCCTTAAATTTTCCAGTTTAGATTATGTCCTTTCTTTTCTTGATGAACGCAACTGTTTTTGGCTCTCCAGAGAGAAATATCCTCTGCCCTTGGCGGACGTACAAAAAACGGCCCTTTCCCCGGACGGTCGCCATATTGCCCTTGCTGGGCTAATGATGGGTGAAAACAGCCTCCAGATTATCAACCATAAGGCGCCGACAGACAATCAGATAGATGTCTTCAGGCGCGCCGAACGGGCCCTCGAATTATACCGCAGCGGCCTTAAAAAAGAGGGGACCGCCATGGCAAAGGAGGCAGTAGCGGCATATCCTTCCGAACTCCTGGAAGTTGGATACAATGACAAACTAACGAAGGCCGGGATGCCCCTTTTTCTTTTGGGGGAACTCTACCGCCGTACTTTCGGGCAGGAGTCCCGACATAAATATCTCCCTTTAGGTATGGAATGGGAAAACAGAAAAGGGGCCTTAACGGTAACGAAGATTTATGACAACATGCCCTTGCAGAAGGCGGGGATGGCCGTCGGCGATATCATTGCCCGCATCGGGGGAGAAAAAAGCGCCACCATAAAGGACGCTACCCGGATAATCCTTTCCCTGCCCCCGGATCAGTCATTGATAGAACTGGAGATCATCAGAAACGGGCGCCCAGTGAATATTAATGTTAAACGAGAGCAAACAACAAGGAAAGCACATGACCTCCTCATGGAGTTCGCCCAGACGGCCCTGGAAGCGCAACAACCTGCCATTGCCATGGAATCTGTGAACATGATGAAAGGCTGGATCAGGGACAACCGGATATCCACCAACAGAGACATGGATGAGCATCGCCTGATAATCGAGGCCAGCGCCCTGGCCATGATGGGGAAGGAGGAAGACGCCTTCGCCCTGCTCATTCGGCACAACGGGTTTCATAAATTCAGAATAGAGGTTATAATAAGTCGTCATCCGACAGCATATCGGGAACTGCTTAGAGACCGGCGCAAGCTGGCTGCCGCTATGATGGTCGAAGAAAGATTTTTGCCGCCGCCACCCAAGAATACCCCGACGCCCCAGCCCTACCCTGATCTGGCTGGAAAAATCATTCAGCCGCTGACGGCGCCGCCGGTAATTGGAACTGTACGGCCCTCAGAAACATTGAAACCGGCCGCTGTCCCCGCGCCTGCACCCGGAGGCGCCGCCGCAACGACACAGTTACCGGCCCGGCCGGTCCCAAGAGGCACGGTCCTTGACTAGGAAAAGGAGGAAAATGACATGAACCGGACGATGATTGGGAAGCAGGTACGGATTATCGCCATTGTTTTTGTTCTGGGCTTGCTGCCGGCCTCGGCCTTTCCGGAAGGCCCTGAAGCGTCCCCGGCAGTCCGACCGTTCCCCGCGGAAGTTGCCGATACCTTAAAGATTCCGCCCGGTGAAGCGGAAAAACGGCTTGCGGGCAATACGGCCGCCCTTGCCGACATGAAAAATAATCAAGCCGGGAAGCTGTATCGTGAATACCGGCAGGACGGGGACATGAAAAAACTATACACGGCGCTGAATACGGCAGGACAAGCGATAAAGCTCGATTCCGGCCGCTATCGCTACTGGGTGACCCTGGGAAATATTCATTCCGAACTGGCCCGGCTGAATATCTTCCGGGCCAACGAATATGCCGAGGAATCTTTCCGGCAGGCCATGGAGCTGGCGCCGGGTGACGCCTCCGTCATGGTGCTCCTGGCGGTCAATCTGGCCGGAACCGGAGACTATGAAGAGGCCCTGGAATATTTCGAAAAAGCCGCAAAAACTGATGTTCTGATACTCAGCGCCGATATATCCCAGTGGATGAATGCCTGCTATCTGGCGGATGCCCAAACCAGTCGGGGCATCATCTTTTACGAAGATATCCAGAAAAGCCACCCCCGATATTATTTCCTGAATCTTTATAAGGCGGTTCTCTATAAGGCCCATTTTGACAACGATAAAGCAATCCGCGAACTAACACAGCTTCTTAAGCGTGACGACGCGGACGGGGCGACAAAGGAGGCCGCCCGCAAACTACTTGGGGAAATAAACAGGAAAGGAGGAAGAACCTCATGAAGGTGAAAGTGGTTATATTACTCCTTTTCGTGATCTTCATCTACAACGTCGGCTGGACAGCCGTCACCACGGAAGAACTGGCGGCAAAGGCAAAAAAAGGGCAGGAGATATTCAACGCATCCGTCATTGAAAGGGACAGGAAGGTTGCGCAGATAATTGCAGATAAATCGATGCTGCCGCGAAAACGAGAGATTGCCGTCAGGGAGGTGCAGAATGCATTCCTTAAACAGAGCAGGGAAATACACCTGAAATACCGTGAAGATTTCATACAGCGTATCATAGAAGAAACGAACGCAACTCTGCCGGAAGACAAAAAGATAAAGCAGAGCCAGGGGTCGGACATCTATCTGAAAGACAAACAGACAGGACAGATAAGATTGGACAAAAAAGGCAGGAAGATACTGAACCCCAAGCACAGGGGCATGCAGGGAGACCTGGATCTTGCAGGGCACGGGCAGGCGGTGAAGCGGCTTGAGGGGACCTTTGAAAAATACAAGCACGCCTATCTGCCTGAGGGAGGGGAGATAGATTTAAGCTCCAGAAAGGCAATGACCAGCAGCATCATGGATGGTCCTGGATATCGTGATTTTGGCGATGTGGAGGTGACGATCAATATTTCCGGAAAACCGGACCTCCCCGGAAGTTCCGCCCACCAGACAGCCGTAAGGATGGATGCCTTTTCCAAGGAGACATATGTTTCCTTCGGCATGAGACCTGATCAGGCTGGCCGAAGCCTGGTTGAGACAAATGATCATATCAAAAAGGCAGCCAAGGCCTTTTCCAGTTCCCCTGCGGCACTTCTCGGCAGCGGGGGCGAGAAAACCCTGCAGGGCATGAGCAAGGGGACCTTGAAGTCCATTGAATCTGGGACCGTAAGCAATGTTCAACTTGCCAGCGCCCTTAAAGAGTCCGGCTACCAGGGTGATGTGAGGAGGTTTAAACGTCAATTGGCATGGCTCAAAATGGGCCATCTTCATCAGGGCGTAGGGCTTGGCAGCGATAATATCGAGGCCTTCCAGGGGGCTTGCCGAAAAACAACCGAAGAGGCATTGGGCAATGCCCAGGAGCAGTTTGTCCGGCAAAAAGCGGATGCGCAGGCACGCATAGACGCCTATGAAGCTAAAATCAAATCAGGCGAGCTTTCTGGGGATGAACTGAAAAATTGCAAAAAGGATTCCCAAAAACTCAGGAACGAGCTTGTTGATTCAAAGGTAAAGATCGAAGAGACCAGCCTGGCAAACAAGGTGAAGATCGAGGGAGGCTCCTATAGCGATTACTATCAGAAAAACGCATTGACAAATATCCCGCCGGTTTCACCAAAGACCAAGATGACCAGAATGGAGGCGGTTAAAAGCGGCCTTAAGCCCGGGTTTCTGGATGTTGCCGGCTACGGCATGTCGGCCTACAACATCTATGATAATCTCAATCGGATGCAAAAAGGCGAGATATCACAAAATGATGCCGTCATCGGCATAACCAGGGAGGTTGTCGATACGGGGTTCGGCATGATTACCGATACCGGAATGGCGGCTGCGGTTGGCGCAATCGGAACGGGCAAAATGGCCGCTGCAGCCACAATAGGTGCGCCCTTGGTCATTGTAGCCGGGGCCGGGTATGCTGTAAGTACTGCCGTTGAAGAAGGACTGAGAACCTTTGAAGCCTTCAAGGTAGAAAAGATTGCCGAAAAGATCGCCAAATCGAAAAAAGAGGAGGTCATCAACAGACTCCAACTCCAGGCCGAGGAGGCGCTCAAAGCAGGTGAGACAACCGGCGACTGGCGCCATTTTGCGAAGGCCGATGACATTGCCGATTCCCTTGAACGGATGTACAAGGTTACAGGCGATGATGACTTCAAAAGAAACTTCGATGCCGTATACGGCATGGTTGCAAGCAAAAAGGAGCAGCTTGAGGCTAAATACAACTGCTCCATTTATGCCGTGCAGAGTAAAATGAGAGAGGCGGGGACCGATAAAATATGGCCCCCAGGAGGCAAGGCTGACTCATTGCCACCCTTTAAAATTGCGGGAAGCATAAATTCCGTCCAAGGCCCGGCGATATCCGGCCCGTTGCAGAACGGAGACATACTGGAGTTCCTGGCGGAAGTGGAACACCCGGCCTCGGAAACACTCCTGGCGACACAGTTGTTCTGGCAGGTATATGACGCGGGGAAGCAACCGGTTGCAGGTCTCAATAAATCCTTGAACACATATGAAAAAGGCGGGAAAAAGCCCTACACATTCCGGTTCCGCCTCGACAATATGAATAACGGCGAGTACACCGTCGCCCTGGCCCACCGGCTGGTGTCCAACCCGGATGTTTCCACTCAGGCGGTTTTCCCATTTAGAGTTTTTCAGGAAGTAAAAATCGACCGGCTCGTTGTTACGGACGGAAAGGGGGATCAGGAAAACAAGACCGAGATGCATCCCGGAGACGCCCCGCAGATGTTTGTCTACTATACCCTCGCCGCAAACACAGGTAAGGTCAAGGTGGCCCTGACCGCAAAAGAGAGCACTTCAGCTTGCTATATTGTAGTTCGAGATTGAATCACTTTCTTAATGTCGATATCCTTCTGCGATATGAGTATGTCATTCCAGCAAGATGTCAAGGAGGATATTATTTTGAAGAGAGCAGAAACAGGGAAAGTCAGAGGCGTGAAAGATGATGCGCTGATAGTTGCGATTGATGTAGGAATGGAGATGAACAGGGGATATTGCACCACGCCCGACGGGAGAGACATCAAGCCCTTCAAGTTCGACAATAGCAGGGAGGGACTCGATAAGTTATGGGGCATGGCAATGGCGAGCAAGAACAGATTTAAGTGTAACGAGGTGATTATCGGATACGAATCAACTGGTCCCTATGGTGAACCCCTTCTTCATTATCTGGCAAAGAAGTCAGTGAAGATGGTCCAGGTCAATCCTATGCACACAAAGAGATTAAAAGAACTAAATGACAATTCTCCTTTGAAGACAGATGACAAGGATCCTCGGGTGATAGCGGATATCATAAAATTGGGACGCGCCCTGAGTATTGTCATACCGGAAGGTGATGCGGCGTATTTACGGAGATTGAACAACTCGCGTGAGAGGCATGTAAGGGAACGGACTGCCCTTGTGAATCAGTTACAGCAATTGGTCTTTCTGTTGTTTCCCGAGTTCAAGAAAGTAATGAAAGACATAAAATGCAGGACACCTCTCTACATTCTCAAAAAATATCCGACGCCGGAGGCCATAAGCGTTTTGGACAAGCATGTCCTTGGTGAAGAAATGAGGAAGAAGAGCAGGGGCAAGTTTAGAGAGCCCCATGCGGGAATGCTTATCAATCTTGCCCAAAATAGCATCGGTATCAAAGAAGGCGTTTCAGGTCTCTCCATGGACATAAGACATATCCTCCTTCAATTAGAAATGCTGAAAACCCTTATTGCCGAGGTAGAGGGCGAGATGGAGATGGCTCTCGGGAGGGTGTCCTATAGTTCAAAATTGCTTTCCATAAAAGGACTTGGGGTAGTATCCGTGGCAGGCATCATCGGAGAAATAGGAGATTTCAAAAACTTCAAGACACGGCCAGAGATCATGAAACTGGCCGGTCTTGACCTATACGAGATAAGCTCCGGTAAAATGAGGGGACAGCGGAGGATCTCAAAAAGAGGAAGGAGCCTGCTCCGGAAGATACTCTATTATGCGGCGATCCAGACCATAAGAAAAAATGGCATCCTGCATGATTACTACACAAGACTGACCGATAGGGGCATGAAACGGATGGTGGCCCTCGTTGCTGTTTCCAGAAAGCTTTTGGGAATCATCTATGCGATTGTAAGGGATGACAGCGAATATTCAGTCGACTTTGAGTTCACGAAAAGGCAGGTGATAAAAAAGGCTGCATAAGTTATAATTACATAGGCGGGGAGATTATCGTTTTCTTCCATTGAGGCGCATTGCGACCTCCTACTTCAGAATACATAACTCCCCGTCTACATCCTAACTCCAATTGAGCAAGGTAAAAGCGTTTTATAACGACTTTCTAATTACAAGGGTTGGGTAGGATGTTCGCTTGATGATGGGGAAACCGCCTATAAAAAAACCTTAAAATGCAGAAATAATTTCTTGACTGGAATAAACAAGGAGGATATAAATCGTAAATGTCTTTACCTACAACCGCTTCACTGGATTTGCCGATGATCTCCTCGTAAGCGCGATTACAGCCCAAATATCTCCCCGAAATGTCCTTGTAGAATATCGGACTGGGAATGGTATCGAGAAGCGCTGAGATAAAACTCATCTGGTTATTCAGTTTCTCTTCAGCTAATTTTCTTTCGGTGATGTCTGTGTGAATACCAATTAAGCCAATAATGTTGTCATTTTCATCCTTGATCGCATCTGCCCGCAGAAAAACCGGGAATCGCCGCCCACTCTTGGCTACCATGATGGTCTCACCCACCCAGGGGTTGCCCTGCATAATGGTCTCGAAGACCTCGCGTCCCACCTCGGGATCTGCATACGTAACGACGGGTGCTAACGGTTTGTTGAGCTCTTCGACCGAATATTCAAACATGTCAAGAAAGGCCTTATTCTGGTAGAAATGACTTCCCTGAGGATTTGATACGCCAATGGCATTACTGGAGCTTTCTACGGCCTTTTGGATGTGAATGAGTGCCTCTCTACTCTCCTTCAGTGCCTTCTCCGCACGCTTGAGTTCTGATTCAGATTGTTCCAGTTCCTTGATTCTCTGTTTTAACAAGGCATTCTCTTCGAGGAGTTGTTGATTTGTTCTGGATGGATCATACATTTGATACACCTCTGTCGTGATAAACCTTTGTTGGATGGTAACAATAATGAATAATATTTGTTGAGAGTGTGAAACCTGCTGAAATTTACCGGATATAACTTGACATGTCAAATGGAAAGCGTGCCATGATACTGAATACCGTTCGACAAGGTTGAATGTCCTTCGAAATTGCCTGACGCTTGACAACAGGAAGAAGTGGGTCTCCTCGGTCACCTAAAAAATCACCTTTCCGTATCTGCGTACTCCAACCCGTTATCGTCAAATACTCAGTAAATCCAGGAAATTGTTTTTAACAACGATTCACAAACCAGAACGCATATTACCTGACGGGCCAGAAGGGTTTTTTACGATGTTTTGCCTCAGTCCCGTAAAATTATTACAGACCGAGGAGAATCCGGAGGTGATCTTCAACTGCCTCAGAGGGCGTTCATTTTTCTTATCATCACATCAGGCATGTGATACGGTATATTCAAAAAAGTGGCCGGACGGTTAGTCTTCAATGAGCCTCAAGTCCAATAATCTCCTTTACGAAGTTAATGAATAAACGCCCCTGTGGCTGGCCCTGATCATGGGGATGCAGCATGTAATGCTGATCTACAGTGAGATATCGCTGCTGCCGGTGATCATCGGCAGACACGCCGGCGCCCCCATGGAGCACATTCTTTTTGCCTCCTGCGCCGCCGGGGTCGCCTCCGGCGTCACTACCCTGATCCAGGTCTTACGGTTTGGCCGGTTTGGCGCTGGCTATACTTTATTCATGGGCAGTTCTGCCGCCTATCTGGCCGGCAGCGTGGCAACCGTCAAAGCCGGCGGATTTCCTCTTCTTGCCACGCTGAGCATCCTCGTGGCCCCCATCGAGATTCTGATGGCTTATTTCCTGCGCCATTTACGTCATATTATCACGCCTACCGTTGGCGGGGCGATCCTCCTGCTCGTCGTCCTGAGTCTGGTGCCAGTGAGTATCCATGAGTGGGTGGGAGAAAAAGGGAGCGTCTTCTATAATTCCTGGGAAAACCTCCTTACCGGGCTCGCTGCCGTGGTCATCCTGCTGGGGCTGTCGCTTTTCGGCAACAGATTCCTGAGGCTTTGGTGCCCCCTGATCGGCATAGCCGGCGGCCTTAGCACCGCCTGGATGCTGGGGCAGTTTAAATTCCAAGATCTCCTGGCCCACCCCTGGATAGGGGCATTCCCAGGTACCTGGCCGGGTTTGACCTTTGATCTTAATGTCGATTATCTTCCCTTATTTGCGGCCTTAGCTGTCCTCACCGTCATCAACGGTGTGCAGGCCATCGGCAACAGTATGGCGGTGCAACAAATATCTCATCGCGAACCCCGTCCGATCAACTACAGTGTCATCCAGGGAACCATGTATGGCGATGCCTTGGGAAATGTCGTCAGCGGTTTCATGGGGACCATACCCAATGAGACTTACTCGGAAAACATTTCCGTGCAAAAAATTACCGGCGTGGCCAGCCGCGCCGTGGGCGTCTGTGGTGCGATCATGCTCATCGCCCTGCCTTTTTCACCGAAGATGAGCATGGCCCTGGTCAACCTGCCTTCTCCCGTCTTCGGCGGCTTCCTCATGGGATTGGCGGCCATGATGCTGCCGTCTGGCCTGGAGCTTGTTTTTTCCCGGGGCATTACCCATCGCTCGGGCCTGCTACTCGGTATTTCCTTATGTGTCGGCGTGGTTGCGGAATCGGGTAAATTCTTTCCCGATCTTTTTCCCATTTCCCTGCAGGTGTTTCTCAATAGCGGCGTTGCCGCCGGAGGGCTGGCGGCGGTTATCCTGAGCCTGCTCTTTTACCTGACGGAAAGGCGCGGTTATACGACCAGTGTCCCCGCCGGGCTGGACAATTTGCCGGTCCTGGCAGATCATATTTCCCAGGTGGGTGACAAGCTCGATCTCCCGCAGGAACAGATCCAGCGCCTCCAGTTGGCCTGTGAGGAAATCTTTGTCCACATTACCGGTCCGGGGGGAGGGGAAGGAGAGAATGTCCTGACTTTAAGGATTAATCTTCACGAGGGAGAACTGCGGGTGGAGATGATTTATGGCAAGCGCCTGGCCAACCTGGAGGATATCAAGATGCCCGAAAACCTCATGGCCGCCGATGAACCGGAGTTGGAGCGGCTCGGATTGGCATTGTTCAGGAACGTCGTCCACGACCTTCACCAGGCGGTTATCTCCAGGACGACTTATATATGGTTCAAGATGGGATAGGGGGTTAAAATCTCTTTCTTTTTTTATTCGCGAAGGTGAAATCTCTGGATTTTGAAAATACCTTGTTCCCCTTTTCCTTATTGTATTTTCGGTCGGCATACTCGATATGAACCCGGCGGCCTTTGAAGCCCACTTTTTTAAAGGCCGCAATCAGAGGCGCTGCCTGCCCCGCATCGGTTTCAAAGAAAGAGCAGCTCTTCATGACATCAACATTTATAATGCGAAGATCGGTAATTTTTGACGTTTCCACGAGGTATGTTTTAATGCTTTTCGGCGTGAATCTCTCCATCAGCCCCATATTTACAAACAGACGGGCGACGCCGGAGCTGCCCTCCCTTTTCTTCAATTCAACATTGATGTCGGGGGCGTCCCGGTAATAGCTTAAAAAGCGGTTAAACTCGGCGGAGACAAAGCGCTGGATTATTTCTTCCTTGCCGATTCCTTGCAGCTGTTCATAGATCGCCGGTAAGAAGGCTTCGATCTCCTGATGCTGAATCTCGGTGTTCTTCATCTTGTCGACGAGGTGGTAGAGCTGTTTTTCACAGACTTCACCGCCCGTGGGAATTTTTACGGCCGCGAATTTCTTTCCTATCTGTTTTTCAATCTGCCTGATCTTGAAAATTTCCTTCAAATTGACAATAACAATGGAAATGCCTGATTTGCCGGCCCTGCCCGTGCGCCCGCTCCGGTGGGTATAGTATTCAATATCGTCGGGAAGGTTATAGTTGATGATATGGGTTAAATCCGTCACATCTATTCCCCTGGCCGCAACATCGGTAG
>DMAT01000161.1 GCA_003451635.1 Syntrophus sp. (in: bacteria)
CTACCTGGGCGATTTCCTTCTGGTCTTTCGTGGGCTTACTGAGCTTCTTCAACTCTGCGACTACAGCGGCAACGGCTTTCTCGATGCCCCGCTTCACGTCCATGGGGTTGCTGCCTGCCGCTACGGTCTTGGCGCCTTCCCGGTAGATAGCCTGGGCCAGGATTGTTGCCGTGGTCGTACCGTCGCCGGCTACATCGCTTGTCTTGCTGGCTACTTCGCGGACCATCTGGGCGCCCATGTTTTCAAATCTGTCTTCCAGTTCGATTTCTTTAGCTACAGTTACGCCGTCCTTAGTGACGACGGGAGATCCGAAGCTTTTGTCAAGAATTACGTTCCTGCCCTTGGGGCCGAGAGTAACCTTTACGGCGTCGGCAAGGGTGTTTACGCCCTTGAGGATCGATTTTCTCGCTTCCTCGTCATATTGAATCATTTTTGCTGCCATGTATTTATTCCTCCTTAGTCAGGTTTTACTTGCCTTCGATGACGCCCAGAATGTCGTCTTCGCGCATAATGAGGTATTCCTTGCCGTCGATCTTGACTTCTGTTCCGGCATACTTGCTGAAAAGCACCTTATCACCGGCTTTGACATCGAGTTTGACAAGTTTGCCGTCTTCGGTGGTCTTTCCCTTGCCCACGGCAATAATTTTTCCCTCCATGGGTTTTTCTTTTGCGGTATCGGGGATGATGATGCCGCCTTTGGTTTTTCCCTCTTCCGCCAAGCGCTCAACAATGACTCTGTCCTGCAATGGCCTGATTTTCATGCTGTCCTCTCCTTTCATCAATATATTATTAAAGATTTTAAACGCTATTTTGTTTCCCGGACATTTCGCGGCATAAAATATACATCAAATTCCCGGTGTCAAGGTTTGCAAACGATATTTTTATCTTGTGACGGGTTTGATTTCTACGGGAACCCCGGCAAGTTTTTTGAAGCGCTCCGCGTCGTCCATCACCCCGACAATATCCCCGCAGTGGATGGGGATGGCGAGTTGAGGCTGAATGAGCTCGACGGCCCGGGCCGCTTCTTCGGCGGTCATGGTATAAGTGCCGCCGACGGGGAGGATGACGATATCGGCCTTGATGTCCTTCATCTCAGGGATAAAATCGGTGTCTCCGGCGTAGTAGATCCTCATGCCGGCTATCTCTACAATGAAGCCGAGCCATTGATTTGCCCGGGGATGGAAAGGTTTCTCGGGAGTATAGGAGGGGACGGCTTCAATTTTTATGTCGCCGCTGGTGACGGTGCCGCCCGGCCGCATCGGCCGGACATTGCCCGTAAGCCGGGTCACACAATCAGGCGGCCCAACGACGATGGTGTTTTCCTTTTGCAGTTTTCCGATGTCCTCTAGGGAGAAATGATCGTGATGGCCGTGGCTAACCAGGATCAGATCCGCCTTGGGTTCCCCCTTGACCTTCCAGGGGTCGATGTAGATGACTTGTTCTCCATCGATGCGGATACTGGAATGGCCAAGCCAGAAGATCTTTTCTTTCATCCCTATTGCCCTATCATTTTATAAAGGCGACGCTCAGTCTGTAAATAATGGCCGAGATTGCGGCGGAGATTGGTATGGTCAGCACCCAGGCCCAGACGATGGTTCCGGCGACGCCCCAGCGCACGGCGGTCAGTCTTCTCGTGGCCCCCACCCCCATGATAGCCCCGGCGATGGTATGGGTCGTGCTGACGGGAATCCCGCCCATGGAGGCGCCGATGATGGAGATGGCCGCTGCCGTCTCGGCGCAGAAGCCGCCGATGGGCTGGAGTTTGGTGATTTTGGTCCCCATGGTCTTGACGATCCGCCAACCGCCGCTCATGGTCCCCAGGGCGATGACGGCGTAACACGCGAAGACAACCCAGAAAGGGATATGAAAAACAGGTCCGATGAGTCCCTTGCTGTAAAGGACAATGGCAATGATGCCCATGGTCTTCTGAGCGTCGTTCATGCCGTGACCGAGGCTGTAAACGGCGGCGGAAAAGAGCTGTAGCCTCCGGAAGAGGTGTGAGGAACGTGCCACATTGGAATTCCTGCTGAGATTCAAAACCAGGACCATCATGCAAAACCCGAGGAACATCCCGATGGCGGGGGATAAAAGGATAAAGAGGGCCGTCTTGATAAGCCCCCCCCACACCAGGGTGCCGATGCCCGCCTTCAGGATGCCGGCGCCGATAAGGCCGCCGATCAGGGCGTGGGAGGAACTGCTGGGGAGACCGTAATACCAGGTGACAAGATTCCAGACGATGGCCCCGCCGAGGGCGGCGAAGATAATATGATTGTTTATTATTTCTGGATGGATGATCCCGACGCCCATAGTCTTGGCCACAGGGGTGCCGACGATAAAAATGGCGGCAAAGTTAAAAAACGCGGCCCACATGACGGCATATTTGGGGGAGAGGACCCGGGTAGAGACAATGGTGGAGATGGAATTGGCGGCGTCATGAAAGCCGTTGATGAAATCAAAGGCCAGGGCGATGGCAATAAGAAAAACGACGAATCCGAGAGAGTCAATCATGTCGATATTTTAAAGAATCGAAAACCGATCTTTTTTCACTAACCATTTTTCAGGACGATACCCTCTACAATGTTCGAGACATCCTCACAGACGTCAAGAGTTTCCTCAAACCTCTCAAAAATCTCTTTCCATTTGATCAGTTCGATGGGATCTGTTTCCCTTTCAAAAAGCTGGCCCACGGCAGTTCTCAGGATCTGATCCCCGGCGTTCTCGATGGTATTGATTTCCACGCAAGCCTCAAGGATCATCGGGGCGTTTTTCATGTCCCGCAGGCCATGGACGATCATTTTAACTTTCTCTGTGGCCACATTCAGCAGTTTCGCCTGCTCAAAGAGCGCTTCCACGGGGGCCTTGATTTTATAAAGGGACATGCGGATGGCCGCGGCCTCCGTCAAGTCGAGAATGCTGTCCATCTTGTTGACAAGGGCATAAATGTCTTCCCGGTCCAGGGGGGTAAGGAAGGTTTTGTGCATCTTTTCGTAGGTTCGGTGGGTAATGACGTCCGCCTCGTGCTCCAGTTCTTTAAGCTTGACAAGCCTGGTGGCAAAAGTATCGTAGTTGTGGAGCATCTCGAGAAAGAGCTTGGCCCCTTCGTCGATTTTTTCGGCCAACTCCTCGAAGAGGTCGTAAAATTTCTCTTCCCTGGGAATTAATCGCATCCTTAGTACCCTCCCTACGGTCCTGATCTTCTGTTCATGAATTTACTGCTTGTCTTTATGACGCCGGATCTGTCACGGCTCCAATTTCGGAAGTCATCTATCGGATTGCTTCTCAAAATGCAACAGATTTTAAATGTTGCCGAAAGAATATAAATAGTTGCAATTTTAATAATCTCCCCTTGAAAAAATTCATCATAAGAATTAACGTCAGGTACAAGGGATTGTCCATAATGATGGCCTTCCGGAAGAATTCAACGGATATTGAAGCATGCAGAATAAAAAAAAGTCGCAGGAGATAATACCATGTCAACATTACTGGAGATGTTAGGATGCCGTTATCCCCTCCTTCACGACCTGGGCATGAAGGGGCTGCACCTCCTCCTGGCCCTTCCCCACGCAATCCGGGCCGCCGGTGAAGGCGTGGACGGCCTTGTGGTTTCCGGATCAGAGTCGGGGGGCTTGCGTTCCATGGGCTCCGAGTCCTCCACAATGGTCCTTGTCCCCTTAGTGGCCGATCATGTGAAGATTCCTGTGGTGGCGGCGGGCGGTATTGCCGACCGGCGCGGTTACAGGGCGGCGCTGGCCCTGGGGGCGCAGGGTGTTCAGATCGGGACGCGCTTCATCGCCTCGGAAGAAGCGCCCGCCCCCCAGGTATGGAAAGAAGCTATTCTGGCCTGCGGCGACGGCGGCACGACGATGGTACCCCTAAACATGAAAATGCGCGTCATTCCCAACAAGAAACTGGTCGATCTGGCGGCCGATCCGACTGTCGATCTATCTCAGGAATACAATCTGATGAACGCCCCAAAGGGCTGGATGAGCGGCGACTTCGATCTCTTCCCCGCCGGCGCCGGCCAGGCGGCCTCACTCATCAGGGAGATCAAGCCCGTCAAGGCAATTATTGACGAGATGGTATCTTGAAGCTTCTTCACAGCAACATCAGCGTCAAGGTGGGCAATAAAAATGGCATCTGATAAAAGTTTCATTGAGTTTATCGTAGATCAAATGGGGGATGCCGGGCTTATTTCCTATAGGAAGATGTTTGGTGAGTACGCAATTTATTGTGATGGTAAAGTCGTAGCCCTCGTTTGCGACAATCGTCTTTTTGTAAAACCGTCCGAAAGCGGGAGATCGTATATAATTGATATTATTGAAGCCCCGCCGTATCCCGGCGCTAAGTTGTATTTCCTGATAGAAGATGCGTTTGAAGATCGGGAATGGATCAGTGGCTTAATCGAGATAACAGCAAAAGAGCTTCCACTTCCAAAACCAAAAGGAAATAAAAGCAAAAGTTACGTTTCATAAAAGATTCTTCCTTTTGTAATCACGCTGCAACAAAGCTTTGCTATCCTCCTTCTCAAAAAAGGAGGATTTGCCGATGAGCCGGGCTGAAACGAACAGAAGCTCCCATCTGCATGCGGTCAGGGGTACGGATGAAAACCTTCCTTCCCTTCGCCATATGCTGGAAATGCTGGATGTACGTTATGGACATTCAGATCTCGACGTATCTTCGCTTCCCTTTACCCGCGGGGACGCTACAGCCGGCAGCGAGGCCGAGCTTCAGACCGTTGTCATAGGAAAAGGACAGCAAGTCGATCTGCCCCTAACCATTGAGCAATCAAACTATTTTGCCGACATTCTGCGCCGTACGATGGCGGGGGACACAAAGAAAAGGGTTGTTACCGACCTGGAAGCCTATCTGAATACTAATTCTGAGGATGTCTGGGAAAATAGTTGGGTCCGTTTTCCTCGGCGGTTGTTGAGCCCGCTTACGGAAGAAGTATTGCAACGGGATCTGCTTGCAGATAAGGAAGATCCTTCCCAGGGAGACCGATCGGATCTACAAAAGTTCCTTTTCCGTCACGAAGGGCAGGATTATGTGCGCATTCCCGTGAGCTATCTCCTCAAGCTTGCCCTGGCCGAAGCGGTCGGATCATCACCGAATCCTCCCCCGGCAATGATCCGCGAGACCGCATTGGACCTGATGGGACATTTCCTCAATGACAACACCTCGCCGGAAACATTCTCATTTCATGTTATCTCCCCGACCGGCCGCCACGGGATGGGACAGGCCGTCGCCCGGGAAATGGCCAAGCGCTTCCTCCTTACCCAACTGTTGACCATGTACGCCAATGAACGCTTCCGGCTGCTCCAGAATGGCCAGGAAGCCATGGTCTTTTATTCCCCCCATCCGCCGCTCCGCCAAAAAAAGCTGAATGACTGCATTTCCGACGCCTTTTACCGGGAGCTCTTCATGAGTCCCTGTCTGTCCGGCTGGCAGCGGGGGGAGGCCAAATACGACTATATGCATCTCTGCCATCGGGTTCTGAGCCGAAGTCAGTTGAACGCCACGGCCAAACTGCGGGAGGCGGGAATTATTACGAAAAATCTCGTAACCCTTCCGAATACTTCGAATATCAGCCTGGCCAACAACGGCACCCATGTCAGCATGGGGAGCCGGAGACTTGGCGAGGCCCTGAAGGGGCAAAACAGCGGTTTCAACAAAGTCCACGAGAAATACCTCGGTGACTTGGTGGTGAAAATAACGGAACATTTTTTGCCGCTTTTTGTGGGGACCTATACCGCCGCGCCTTATCGCCTCGATTTCAAAGATTTTCACCCCGAAAAGGCCTTGGCTTTTCTACCTCATGAGTTGGATTATACCCACCTGCGCATGCTCTGGAGGCGCTGGCAGAAAAAGGCCAATCTAAAAATATTCGGCCGTCCCCTGACCCCTTTCGGCCCCCTCTGGCTGGACAGGACGATCAGTTCCCTCTGCGGTCTTCGCGGCGATTTTATTCCTGATTTCCGCATCATCGATTACCTGGTGGCCCTCATGAGCACCGAGCGCAGTCCCTCCCTTGACGGCAGGCTACATAACAGTGACCGGTTGAAGAAAGACCTGGCTGACCTAGGCGTTTTCGATACGAAGATGTCTCTCTATCTTTTCGAGAAGATGCGGGAATACGAAGCAATGGGCTTCTCGGGATTTGAGGCCCGCCATTACAGTCTTTTCGAACAATTCGCCGGGGATATGGGCCGGGCGGTGGATGTTCAGAACCTCCTTTACTGTCTGGCTTACAAGTATATTGCCGACGGTCGGATCTCCCATGCCCAAATCCC
>DMAT01000010.1 GCA_003451635.1 Syntrophus sp. (in: bacteria)
GCGATATCATTCATAAAGATATTTTACAGTCAATCAGTTCCAACCGCGACGAGGAATTTTTGCGCATCCTGAATCACAAAACCCGGTCGCTTGCTGCCTCGTGTCTGGGGTATCTGCGTATCGCCCTGCAGGCTTCGCTAACAGCGGACGCAAGCCGCGAAGACCTGCGTAACAAAATCCTTGACGAAAAAGTGAACGAAGAACTGATACGGGAGGAACTGGGCATTATTGCCCGGGAGCATCAGCGTCAGACGCGGCCGCTTATTGAAAACTACCTTGCCCCCTTTTTATCGCCTCTTGCCAAAACAGTACGGGAAAGGCTGGAAAAGGAAATGCCTGCCTGGCGAGGCAACCTGTGGAAACTCTCTCGACGGTATGAAGCGTGGGTCTCCGAAACGCTTTCGGAGGAAATACGGCTGATATCTAAAACAGAGCATCGACATTTCCTGGGTACTCTGCAAAAGGCGCACGCGGCGATTTCCAGGTCGCTCGAAGCATTTCGAAAGTTCCTGGGCGACAACATTGAACATGTTCTGGGTGCGAAACTCGCGCCCTTGGAATGGAAAATCGATGTGGTTGAACCGGACTCTCCGGATATATCCTTTACGAAAACCTTTGACATTCACCTGGATCTGATCTGGTTTCTGATTCCCATGTTTTTTTTCAGAAAGGCCTTCGAACGACATTTTGTAAAGGGCATTCCGAAGGAAACCCATATCAATCTGTCGCGACTGGCCTATCAGTGGGAAAAAAGTATCAACAATGCCATTGAATCGATGCGCCGCCAGGCGGTCTCTTACATCTCCGAAGAACTGATTACCGTTGAAGCGATGCTTTTACGGACACAGGGACAAACGGACAGCATCAGGCAATCCATTTTGCAGATAGAAAACCGGATGAAGACGAAAGCAACCTGAAATAATCCTTTCCAAACGAAAGGAAATAATACGTCGTAAAGGAGATGAAGTTTTTATGGAACACACACACGAAGTTGAAAAGATGTGCGTCGTCACCAAGGGCGCCAAGAACGGCCCCGCCCCCATCCCCCAGGAGGGCGGATGGACTCAGGTCAAAGAAATCAAAGACATCAGCGGCCTGACCCACGGCGTCGGCTGGTGCGCACCCCAGCAGGGGGCCTGCAAACTGACGCTGAACGTGAAAAACGGCATTATTGAAGAAGCGCTGGTGGAAACCATCGGCTGCACCGGCATGACGCATTCCGCCGCCATGGCCGCCGAAATTCTGCCGCACAAAACGATTCTGGAAGCGCTCAATTCCGATCTGGTCTGCGACGCGATCAACGTCGCCATGCGCGAAATTTTTCTTCAAATTGCCTACGGTCGCACACAGACCGCTTTTTCCGAAGGCGGGCTCCCCATCGGCGCGGGTCTTGAAGACCTGGGCAAGGGGCTCAGGAGCGTGATTGCCACCATGTACGGCACCAAAGTCAAAGGGCCTCGCTATCTGGAAATGGCCGAAGGATATGTCACCGAAATCGGCTTGGACGCGGACAATGAAATCATCGGCTACAAGTTCGTCCAGTTGGGCGTCATGATGGACCACATTGCCAAAGGGATGGAACCTGCCGCCGCGCTGGCCAAAGCCTCCGGAACCTACGGCCGTTTTGCCGAAGCCGTTAAAACCATTAACCCCCGTAAAGAATAAGGAGTTTGAATATGGCTCTCTTTGAAGGATATGAAAGAAGAATAAATCAGGTCAACGAGTTTCTGGCCAAATATGGCATTGCGTCGCTTCAAGACGCAGAAAAAGTATGTCAGGATAAAGGCGTTGACGTTCGAAAAATTGTCAAAGACATCCAGCCGATTTCGTTTGAAAACGCCGGATGGGCTTATCTGGTGGGTGCGGCCGTCGCCATTAAAAAAGGGCAGAAAAAAGTTGCCGATATCGCCGAAACACTGGGCTACGGACTTCAATCTTTTTGCATTCCCGGATCGGTCGCGGATGACCGGCAGGTGGGCATCGGCCACGGGAATCTCGCATCCATGCTGCTTCGCGAAGAAACCGCCTGTTTCGCTTTCTGTGCGGGACATGAATCTTTCGCGGCGGCCGAAGGCGCTATAGGTCTTGCCAAATCCGCCAACAAAGCCAGAAAGAAACCTCTGCGCGTGATCTTAAACGGCCTGGGAAAAGACGCGGCTCACATCATCGCCCGCATCAACGGCTTCACCCATGTGGCCACGGCTTTCGACTATCAAACGGGCAAAGTTTCCGTGGCCAAGGAAAAAGCCTACTCGACCGGCGACCGCGCGGCGGTGCGCTGCTTCGGCGCGGATGACGTGCGTGAAGGTGTGGCCATTATGCATCTGGAAGGCGCGGATGTCGCAATCACTGGAAATTCTACTAACCCGACGCGCTTCCAGCATCCGGTCATGGGCGTGTATAAAAAAGAATGCCTTCTAACGGGAAAGAAATTCTTCTCGGTTGCCTCCGGCGGTGGAACAGGCAGAACGCTGCATCCGGATAACATGGCGGCAGGCCCCGCCTCTTACGGCATGACCGACACAATGGGACGCATGCACTCCGACGCGCAGTTTGCCGGGTCGTCTTCCGTTCCGGCGCACGTCGAAATGATGGGTCTCATCGGCATGGGCAACAATCCCATGGTGGGCGCGTCCGTTGCGGTTGCGGTGGCCGTGGAACAGGCGATGAAATA
>DMAT01000196.1:0-1723 GCA_003451635.1 Syntrophus sp. (in: bacteria)
TATATCTACTTAATTAACTACTCTTTAACGACTTAAGGGATTTCTTCATTTTACAGTTTTGGGATTTCATGATCCGGAATGATTAAATTCCAATCATATCTCGGGCTTTTGGAACTTTCTTTATAGGCACCCAAATCAATTTCTTTTTTCTGATACAGTTCAAGAAAACGATACAACGCCAGGGTGACCAGTTGGCTGGCCGGGATGCCTTCCTTCTCGGCGATGATTTTAATCCGTTGGCGCAGCTTGGGCGGCAAATCATAGGTGACGCGGTATTCCCTGCGTTCCCGTATTTTGGATCTTTCCCGGGCGGCCTTTTTGCGGTCCTTGGCGGGCAGGTGGGATTCCTCCTGACGCTGTTCCATGCCGGAGAGTAAATCGGCCACGGCCGGGTCTAAAATCGTTCTGCGCTGCATGGGGGGTCTAGCCATGGAAGGTCTCCAATACTCTTTGCAATAATTGGGCGTATCCGCCGGTGTGTTTGTTGCCGTCACTGTAGCCCTGGATGGCCGGGGACATCAGCGAATATTCCCAGAGGGTTTTGCCGTACGCCACGGATTCGCGCACACGCGTATCCTGTGGGATGGGCGGAAAGACCTTTCCGCCAAAGGTCTGCACGATCTCTTTAAGTTGGGTCAGGGTCTCGCGGGTAGTGCGGTCAAAGAAAGTAGGCAAAATACTGTATCCCTGAAAGGGATAGCCGCGTTTAGTGATCTCACCCATGGTGGATAAAATCTCATTTACCCCATCCACGGCGAGGGCATCCAGGCGGGTGGGGATGATGACCCAGTCGCTGGCGACCAGACCGTTCAAATGCAGCACGTCCAGGGACGGGGCCATGTCCAGCATAACGAAGTCGTAATCGGTTTTTTCAAGCAGGTCCAGGAGGATCGTCTCACGGAAGTCGGAAAGGGTGATGTGCCGTTTAACCTTCTCGGTGAATTTATCACCGGCGAGGATGTCAAAATTCTCCCGGGCGGGCTGGATGATGCTCTCGATCTTTTCGTTCAGACAGATCAGGCGGTAGAGCCCGGGGCTTTTATCCATGCCCAGGGAGAAAGCCACGTGACCCTGCGGATCGAGATCGACCAACAAAACCTTCTTGCCGGAGCGAGCCAATCCGTGGGAAAGTGTAACCGCGGTAGTGGTCTTGCCCACCCCGCCTTTTTGATTAGCAAAGGCAATAATATGCATAAAAACCTCAAAGTGTAAAATGTCGGCGCAGGAAAAAGAGGGAAATAAAAACTAAGGGTCGCCACTACCTTATTATAAGGGTCGCCGTTGGAAAAAGCAAGGGTCGTCATTCAGGGGCGACCCTGTATAAAAATAAGGGTCGCCCCATAAAGGAAATAAAGGCGAATAGAGGGACAGTAAATTCACTATAGACAACGTTACAGGTTTCGCAAGGTCCGACTTGAAAAGCGGCCTATTTATTCAAGTTGAGAAGGAGTTGGATTGGCTTATCGGAAGGGCATAATGGGAAGGGTAAAAAGACTCTCATTGGAAGGTGAAGTGTAACCGCGGTTACACTTTGGGAAGAGGTTAATGGTTACTGAATTTCAGGCTTCGACAGGCATGTATCGTTCCCTGAGCCCCGTCGAAAAGAGAAGTTAGACGGGTAGGCGTTCGGATATTCAGAGTAGAACATAGCTAACTTGTTGATTTTCTGGCTTCGACAAAGTCCCCATTAGGGGAAGTTCTCCCCTAATGGGGACAGGGCCAC
>DMAT01000196.1:1758-1888 GCA_003451635.1 Syntrophus sp. (in: bacteria)
ATTCCTAGTTATTTTTATGGATGGTACTATTTGTCCGGTTTATGAGGCTCAACATAGCCAACTTGGTCGATTTCTGGCTTCGACAGGTTCAGCCAACAGAGAGGAAGCTCTCCCCTAATGGGGACAGGGC
>DMAT01000196.1:1942-3351 GCA_003451635.1 Syntrophus sp. (in: bacteria)
ACCAGGCATAAGCCGTTCCCTGAGCTCCGTCGAAGGGTGAAATAGGACTGATAGTCATGGATCTCGCTACGAGTGTGTTGTCATTAACCTGTAATTTAGGATGCCATTACGACTTGGTTTCTTCCCTTTTCTTTCGCTAAATACAGGGCTTCATCCGCCTGAGCGATTAATTCGTTTATGCTGTTGCCATTTGTGGGATAAGAAGCAATGCCGATGGATACCGTGGTTGATATTTGTTGACCCTCTCGTTGTACCGAAATTGCACCCAGTTTTTGGCGGATACTGTCCGCTTTTTTTACGGCACCGTCAATGGTCATTTTTTGGAATGCCATCAAAATTTCGTCACCCCCCAGACGGCAGGAAAAATCATCCGCTCGGGTCGATTCAAGGATGCACTTGCCATATTCCTTCAGGAAAACATCCCCGATCTGATGCCCATACTCATCATTTATTCGTTTGAATTGGTCAATATCCAGAATCACAATACAAAAAGTTTGCTTGAGCCTTTGACAGTCCGATAATTGCTGAGACAAGACCTGGTCCATTTTTCTGCGGTTGAATAATCCCGTCAGTGTATCATGGGTAGCCTGGTCTGTTAATTGTTCCTGAAGGATATTGATCTCCTCAATTTGATTTTGCAATCGGTTTGCCTGCAACCGCAAGTTATCCTCTGCCAATTTTCGATCGGTTATATCTCTGGAGATGCCAAACGTGCCGACAATTGCCCCTTGTTCATCATAGATGGGCATTTTTGTGGTCAATACCCACCTGTCGGGAAGACCGTGTCTTGTTTCTCTTTCTTCAATACTGAGCGACCTGCCTGTACGAATGATTTCCTGTTCACCTTCAAAGGCTTGCGTGGCATGTTCAGTGGAAAAGAAATCATAATCCGTCTTTCCAATCATCTGACCAGGATCCTCCAGGCCAAAGGATTTCGCCAGGGAGGTTGATAGCCGAATAAAGCGACTATCAAGATCTTTGAAATAGACAAACTCGGGGACAAAATCAAGAAGTTGATTAAGGAGATAGCGATCATTAATCGGAGTTAGTTTATTGATCTTGATGTGCGCGATACCCTCATTATGGGCATCCGGCAGCGATGTATGCGTTTCTTTCTTGGTTTTTTTCATATCGACCTTCCTATATTAACCAGATATCATCCAATCGGTAGATTGAGTTTTCAGGCATATCGTATGGAATGTTAGGTAGAAAGTTTGATGTACTCGAAAAGAGGAGAGATTAAAACCTGGGTTGGCATTTATTATCTGCCTTGACTTTTATTTGTTATTTAACCCATACCAATATTTATGCTGGTTTTTCTATCAGTAATAATTCGTCTACCTACCTATATTTCCCGTCTGGTAAAGAATAGTTTGATCCTGTGGATATTGTATCATTATCGGCACTTC
>DMAT01000080.1 GCA_003451635.1 Syntrophus sp. (in: bacteria)
ATGCGTTATTGTGGTGATTGCCTGCTATCCGCCAGTATTCACATGCTTTCGCATAATCCTGAGGAACACCATCGCCTTTGGCGTAATTCAGTGCCATTTTGTTCAGAGTTTCCGCGTCAGACAGGGGGGCTGGGGTCGCATCGGCTTTTGGCTGTCGTGAAAAAATCACGGCAGGTGGTGGCGCCGATCTGGCCTCGTTATTTGACGCGTCTTTGGGAATCACGACATTGGATATTTTTGCGATTCCTATTTTGATATTTTCTCTTGCCGCTCCTTCGTTGGCCAGCCTGAGACGCTTGATGCCCAAAACGGAATCCCCCATCGTCGCAGTGAAGGCGGTGTTGATTTCTTCCCGGAAAACGATTTTGCTCGTATCCATGCTTGTGAGCGTCCATAACGCTGACAGATCAACCGAGAAATTGATGCCGAAGAATGGCTGGGTCAATTTGGTGATGGCCACATCGAGCCGGTAATCAGCCTTGCCGTCCTTAATGATCGACCGGAATACCCTCGTATTTTTAATTGCGTCGGCTATGGCAGCCTGAAGTTCATCGTTTGATATCTTCGACCTTCCGAGAGGGTTTGTATCTTCGCCGGCACCCACCACAACCGCTACCGAATAGGGGTGTTTGGTGTAAGCAAGGATGTCGGATGGCGACATATTTGTTGACACGGCTCCAGATGCACAGCCTATCAGGGACAGTATCGGCAGTAGGGCTAGTGCGCAACGGACCATTCTAGCGAAATTGCTCTTATTGCTTTCAAAAATCACGGTTTCCCTCCATAAGTGTACGTTCTTGGCAATCGCAAGGCGTTGCCGCTCTGATCCCCATAGCAGTTTTTTTGGCTGTGCCGGAGCCCCTTCCTGCTAAGCGAACGGCGCCTCGAGGCCACCGTCGACAGGAATCTAAAAGGTCGCGAGACCCATGTAATCTTTGCCCTTCAGGCCCGGAAGGACATCACTACGCCTGAACATACCCGGTCATATGCCGCGTATTAAGTATATTTTATATCTGAACTTGCGCCTGATTCTTATTAATAACTCCCATATGCTTGGTGAGATTACCTTTTTACTAGCGGGATATTAGGGGTAATGGAGGCGCTTGTCAATAGATATGTGGTATCTGGATACCTTAGCAAGCATTATGTTTTGAAAGCGTGGATGGTCGTCAAATTTGCCAAATGCTCGAGGAAGGAGCGGATCTACTCCAAAAGGGAGAAATTGGCTCTCAGATGTTGCGCGCTTTCCAATGGTATTTATTGGCTTTTCAAATTTACCTAGTGTATTTGAAGGAATTGACTGCAAGTCAGAAAATTTCAACCTGCTCTGGACATTGTGTCTACAAAGTCATACTTATTTTAATCCCTAACAATCAACTATAACCGCTTGTAATGTTAGAAGTATATCGCATTCTCATTATGTCAAAAACTATTTCGTAACCTTTGTAAATATAAACTCTGTGCCGTTCAGATGCAGTTTACCCCTTTCAACTGACCATCCGAAAACTCTATCAGGACTAAAGAATGAATTTGTTTTTAACACAAGATACTGTTCCCTGAAAGAATAGGTCCCCTTGTCACCCTGCTGTTTAGCTCTGTCTTTTAAAGAATCAAGAACAACCTTGTGCTGACTCTTTGGAAATTGTTTCAAGAGCATTGCAGTAGCTTTTATTTCATAAGTCCAGGTATTATCACTTTTGAATGTGAAACGATGCAGATCGTAAGGATTTGAATTCTGCATCCCCTCCCATATCCCCACAATGGCTTTACCCGATTCATCCTTTTTTTCTGATTCATCTGTGGTTCCACCCTTTGCGGTAAGAACGGCAACTATTTTTTTATGTCCGTTTTTTTTAGCCAGTGATAAGGCGGTACTCTTGTTTTTATCTTTAGCATTGATATTTGCGCCTTTATCAAGGAGAAGTTTTACAAATTCAGGGAAATCACTGTTATTGTCTTTCAGATCAATAGTTGCGGCTGAGGCTGTCATTAAAGCGGTGCGTCCACTTGTATCCTTTAACTCGATGTTTGCTCCCCTTTCAATGAGCAGCTTTGCCGTGTCTACATGTCCGCGATAGGCCGCCATCATTAATGCAGTTTCACCCTTTTTATTCTGTAAGTTAACTTTTGCACCTTTATCGAGAAGAATTTTTGCTCTTTCAGGATTCTTTGTAACTATGCCCCATCCGCTTGCATACATCAGGGCTGTATCACCCATGACTCCCTGAAAGTTGATATTGATACCGTTATCAATAAGAAGATTCATCATCCTGATGCTGTCTTTTTCCTGGTCCTGACGACCGAAGTTAATTACGTTCATTAAAGCATTAGCGCCATTGGTAGGTGTGAATGCATTGACATTGGCTTTTCTTTTAAGAAGAGCGGAAGCAGTATCGTAAAACAGACCGTTAGAAGCTATCAGCAAAGAATTACTCCCCACTGTATCGACTGCTTCAATTTTTGCACCCCTATCGAGAAGATAGTTAACCATTTGAGTTTTATTGGCATTGGCGGCTATCATCAGCGGAGTCCATTTATTGCCGTACTGCTGAAGTTCTAATTTCGCGCCCCTGTCGATAAGAAGCTTTGCTCCTTCAATAAATCCGTTCATCGCTACTTGCATCAATGCGGAGATGCCCCCTCCCCCTCTTGTTATAACATTAGGATTTACTGATGCGGGAGTACCCTTGGGAAGATCAATCCTAAGAAATCTGATAGTGGAAGAAAAAGGGCAATTATCGACCTTAGCGCCTCTATCGAGCAGAAGGGCGGCTGTTTTCACAGCATTTTCTTTTTCTATTACCGGGGTCTGATCAATAACATTCCCTACCGAAAACATCAGTGGAGTCATTCCAGTTGAATTTATCTGCTCAATATTCGCCCCCCTATTAAGCAGAATTTCCACAAGTTCAACGGAACCAGCAGCGGCTGCATACATCAGGGCAGAATTCATAGGCTTAGGCCCTTCAATATCAGTAGTGGGAAGATGATTATCTATAAGGTTGACTTTTGCACCCTTGGCAAGAAGAAGCTTAACTGCTTCAACATTACCTGCATATACAGCGGCAATCAGCGGAGTGCGGTACCATGAGTATGCTCCCATCGGTCTTGTACTGTATTTATTAACATCTATACCTTTTGCGTTAAGAAGCATTTTGATTATTTCGATGCTGGTATTTTTATTTGCAAGTGCCACCACCAGGACAGTGTCTTCATGTTTAGCGTTGACATCAGCACCCTGTCTTATAAGAAGTTCAACCTTTGTGGAATCGTTTTTCCAGATTGCTTCAATCAATTCCGGTACGAATACCTTTTCGGCAGAAGCATTCTGATAACAAAGCAGAGTGGAAAATAAAAGTATTGCTGCAATAAAATATTTTTCCATAATTCCCCCGGTGTGAATTTATTGTCAAGAGCCATGCGTTTGGCACTCTGAAGTGCGAGTTTTTTACCCTCTATGAACGTATCATTATCACTCAGCACATACTCACCAACAGCAGTAATGTTTTGGATTTCTCCAATGGCTGAGACGGGAAGGAGTAACAAAACAGCCAAAAAGGCGGAGAGGATAGTTCTCAAAAAAACTCCTATGATCTGTCTTTTTCGTGAAGTAAGATAGAACGCCTTTAATGTCAACAACTTTATGGCTACAAGATAATCATTACCGATTGTAACCGGGTGCGTTTTTCAGAGATGCAATTTTACTGCTTTAAGGACGGAGCGGATCTGCTTCAACAGGGAGAAATTAACTCCCAGATGTGTGCGCGCTTTCCAATGGGATTCATTGGTTGGTATCTTCTATTTTGACCATGTCCGACGTAGTATCATTATTGATATTTATGCCAAGGTTTTTTTGTTTGGTATAAGAAATTGAATTTCTTGGCTCACATTATGCTCCCCCACAGCTCACGATTTCGAACACCATTCAATATAAAAAATCCCACCATCCCCCTTTGGCAAAGGGGAAAGGCGGGATTTTATGTTGAGCTGAGCCCGCTGCGGGCGTGAGGTCTAGTAGCGATACTGTTCCGGCTTGAAGGGGCCCTTGATGGAGACGCCGAGATAGTTCGACTGCTCTTTCGTTAACTTGGTCAGTTTAGCTCCAAGACGTCCCAGGTGCAGTCTCGCCACCTCTTCGTCCAGGATCTTGGGCAAAATGTACACTCCGGGCTTATACTTGCTTTTCACTAATTCTATCTGGGCCATACATTGGTTGGTAAAGCTGTTGCTCATGACGAAACTAGGATGACCCGTGGCGCAACCGAGATTGACGAGACGCCCTTCCGCCAGAACAATGATCGACCGCCCCGAGGCAAGAGTCCATTTATCCACCTGGGGCTTGATCGTTTTTTTCTTACACTTCTTGCTGTTCTCCAGGTAATGCATGGCGATCTCGCTGTCGAAATGACCAATATTGCAGATGATCGCTTCGTCTTTCATCTTTTCCATGTGGGCGCCGGAAATGACTTCGCAGCATCCCGTTGCCGTCACAAAGATATCCGCCGCAGACACGACATCTTCCAAAGTTACCACTTCGTAACCTTCCATGGCCGCCTGGAGGGCGCAGATGGGATCGATTTCCGTGATAACAACCCGGGCGCCGAATCCTCTCATCGACTGTGCCGAACCCTTGCCGACATCGCCGTAGCCGCAGATCACTACGAGCTTCCCGGCCACCATGACATCCGTCGCCCTTTTGATACCGTCAACGAGGGATTCGCGACATCCGTAGAGGTTGTCAAATTTGGACTTAGTTACCGAATCATTGACATTGATGGCGGGAAAGAGCAGTTCTCCATTTTTTTGCATCTGATATAAACGGTGAACGCCCGTCGTCGTTTCTTCAGATACGCCGATTACATTGGCCGCAACTTTCTGCCAGCGCTGCTTTCCCTTTTTATATCCCTGGGCGAGACGCTCCATGATGATGCGAAATTCCTTGTTCTCGGGGATCTCCTTGAGAATATCCGGGTTCTTTTCCACTTTGACGCCCTGATGGATAAGGAGTGTGGCGTCACCGCCGTCATCGACAAGCAAGTCGGGACCAGTCCCGTCGGGCCAGGTAATCGCCTGTTCCGTACACCACCAGTATTCCTCCAGAGTTTCTCCCTTCCAGGCGAATACGGCCGCCGTACCCGCTTTGGCAACGGCCGCGGCGGCGTGATCCTGGGTCGAGAATATATTGCAGGTGGCCCAACGGAGATCGGCCCCCAATTCCTTGAGGGTCTCGATGAGCATCGCCGTCTGAATGGTCATGTGCAGGCTGCCCATGATCTTTTTTCCCTGCAAGGGTTTCTTGGGACCATATTTCTTGCGAACCGCCATGAGCCCGGGCATTTCGTTCTCCGCCAACTCCATTTCCTTGCGTCCCCAGTCAGCCAGGCCGATGTCGGCGACTTTGTAAGGCACTGATAGATCAATCTTTTTGTAAGCCACTTAACTGTTCCTCCGAATAATCTTTTTTAGTTATGCAAGGCCGACCGCAGTCTTCAGGGCCTCTACCTTATCCGTTTTCTCCCAGGGGAAATCATCCATAAAGAGCGTCCTGGGAATCTTTTTATAGGTTCTGCTATTTAGTAAATCAAAATTTTCGATCATTCCCCGGGGGGTGAGATCGAAGATCTCGGCAATCATATCTGCCAATTCATGATCCGCGATCTGGCCCGATCCGAAGGTATTAACATAAATCGAAATGGGCTTGGCGATCCCGATGGCGTAGGCAACCTGGACGGAGCACTTCTTTGCCAGCCCGGCGGCAACGATGTTTTTCGCTACATAACGAGTCCCAAAAGTCGCTGAACAGTCAACTTTTTCAGGCGTCTTGTTCACAACCGCCCCGCCGCCGATCTGTGCCCCCGGATAACCTCCGTAAAGCTGCACCACCAGTTTCCTTCCCGTTACCCCTGAATCGGCGGCGCTGCAAGAATTGATTGCCTGCCATTCACCGGTCGGGTTGAAGAGAAAGACTGTTTTGTATACCACATGTTCTTGCAGGGCTTCCATAGCAATATCGCGGGCAACATGCTCGATGGTGCTGCGGAAGGTATCAGGAACCTGGCGATAATCAACGGCATTGGACATGAGAATCGTCGCTACACGGACCGGAACCATATTTCCATCGTATTCCACGGTCACCTGACCTTTTCCATCGGGGGCAAAAACGGGATTGCCGCAATATTCAAATGCCCGCATCAGACGGTTTCCAAGCACATAGGGGAGGGGCAACAACTCCGGCGTCTCATCACAGGCAAAGCCGTAAATAATACCCTGATCACCGGCGCCGATCTCCTGATATTTGCCCATTCCCGCCCTGGTCCCGATATTGATATCCGGTGACTGGGGAATCATAGCGTTGAGAATCCCCATCGAACTGCCATTAAGACCAACAGCCGAGTCTCTGTAACCCAGAGAAAGGACGGTTTTCCGAGTTACCTTCTCGATGTCCACATAACTTCTCGTGGCGACCTCGCCGCCGATGACACAGAGTCCCTTGCCAAGGAATACCTCCAGCCCGCAGTGGGGCATATCATCGATGGTCATGCCTATCTTCTTTTCCTCGGACAGAATCTCGGCAATAATATTGGCTGCAATGGCATCACAGACCATATCCGGATGTCCGACCTTGACGCTCTCCGACGTGATGTACATGGGCGCATCTCCTTTTATGACATTCTCGCCCTGTCCAATAACACAACCCTTTGAATGACTTCAATAGCTTTTTAAATGAAATTACATCTTGAGAACTTGGGGCTGGACAATCCCGCAGGAAATGACATAGGTGAGAGCCTCTTCTACGGTCATGTTGACCTCAATTAGATCCCGATCGGGAATCACCAACAGATAGCCCGAGGTGGGGTTGGGGGTGGTGGGAACAAAAACATTGGTGCATGGCTGCCCGACATGGCACCAGATCCGATCATGGGCCGGTCCGGTAACAAAACCCACGGTGTAAGCGCCGGGGCGGGGAAACTCTACGAGGACGACCTTCTTAAAACTCCGGCTTTTGTTGACAAACATTCTGTCCACAACCTGCTTGGCCCCGTCATAAACGCTCCGTATTACGGGTATTTTGTGAAAGACGGACTCCCCAAAATTGACAATCCTGTTCCCGATATAGCTCTTCATTATCAGTCCGGCGATAAAAATCAGCATGATAACGAAAATAACGCCTAGCCCTGGGATATGAAATTGTAGCAGGGTATCGGGATGGAAGCGGTTAGGTATAATCCGAAGGAGGTTATCCATAAGGGAAATAAGAAAAAAGATGACATACAAACTCAGACCGATGGGAATCGTCGCCACCAGGCCGGCAATAAATATCTGTCTGATTTTCTTTCTCATTTTCCTCTAATACCCCGGATACACAAACGGGCAAGGCACATACCAGCCTTGCCCGGATCTCACCGTCTTAAGATGGTCCTCAAGATCTGCTTGTCAGCTTGTTTTCTTGATCTTGTTATTGCCGTCGAGAAGAACGCATTTAGGCGACCAGTCCTTGAGCTCCGAAGCCTCAGCGGTAACATAAGTCGCGATAATGATCACGTCTCCTTTTGATGCCTTATGGGCTGCGGCGCCATTCAAACAGAAAGTACCCGATCCGCGGGGGGCCTTGATCGCATAGGTGGTGAAGCGTTCGCCATTGGTTACATTATAGATGGCGACCTTTTCGTAAGGAATGATGTCCGCCGCTTCCAGCAGGTCCTCGTCAATGGAAATGCTTCCCTCGTAGTGCAGATCCGCATCCGTTACAACGGCCCGATGAAGTTTTGATTTCAGCATGAACCTCTGCATAGACTTCTACCCCTTTTTCATATCTTCAAAGGATCTCCGAAGACGTAATTATCGATCAAACGGGCCGCCCCCACCCTTACGGCCAGGGCAATTACGGCCTCGCTGTCCAATCTCTCTATGTCCTTCATGGTCCTGGTATCACAGATCTGTGCGTAATCGACACGGGCATGAGGGTGATCCCCGATAAAGGCCCGAACCTTGTTAAGGATTACCCCGGCATCCCTTTCACCACGTTCATACATCTCCTTCGCCATCCTCAGGGAACGACTGAGACTCAAGGCCGACTCCCGTTCCTCGGGCTTGAGATAAATATTCCGGGAACTCATGGCCAGACCGTCCGTCTCCCTCGTTGTCTCCATGGGGACGACCTCCAGATCCATATTGAGATCGATGACCATTCTCTTGATGGCTGTCAGTTGCTGAAAATCCTTTTTGCCGAAAATTGTGACATGGGGTTTGACCATATTAAAAAGCTTGCAGCACACCGTGGTAACGCCCCGGAAATGCCCGGGCCGGGAAAGGCCGCAGAGGTTCTCCGTAAGCCCTTCCACATTTACATAGGTCTGATAGTTCTCAGGATACATCTCATCGTTGGGGGGATAGAATATGACATCGACACCCACGCTTGCCGCCATTTCCCTATCTCTTTCAAAATCCCGTGGATACTTTGCCAGGTCCTCGTTGGGACCAAACTGGGTTGGATTAACGTAGATACTGATGACCAGACAATCCCCCTGCTTTCGTCCGACTCTCATCAGATCCAGATGGCCCTCATGAAAGTAGCCCATGGTCGGCACAAAGGCGATTTTCTTCCCCGCAATCCTCAAGGACTCAGCATATGCCTGCATTTCCTTGACCGTCTCGATAATCTTCATAGGCCCACCCCTCTTCAAACCAAAAAAAAGCCTCGCCGTCGCTGACGGGAGGCCTGGAATTTCGTCCCTGATGCATTCCTCAAACCCTCCGTCCCAGTCCCTTACGGGATCCAAGCGGTGATTTTCCCACTAACAGAACTGCAAAACATCGTCAAGGGTTTTTTACGGGATTATTTTCAACAGCAAATAATATACTTATTGCCGCCGCGCTTTTTTGCCCCGTACATGGCCATATCGGCCTTTTTGGCCAGGGTGTCGAAGTCTTGACCATCCCGGGGATAAAGGGCGATACCGATGCTCGTTCTGATCCCAAAAAGAAGCTCCCCCACTTTTATTGGCACTTGAAAGGCTTCAATGATCTTTTGCCCCAGTTTTCCCAAATCTTCTACCTGCCTGATGCCGGGCAGGAGAATCATGAATTCATCGCCACCCATGCGGGCAACGGTGTCCCCTTCCCGAAGCTGCTTTTTGACGCCCTCAACAAAGGCGCAGAGGATGCAATCGCCCATGTAGTGGCCATAAGAATCATTGATCTCTTTGAATTTATCAAGATCCAGCATCATCACCGCTAGATGTTCCCGATTTCGTTTCGCCTGGGCCAGAGCCACGGCAAGGCGGTCATGAAAGAGAATCCGGTTTGGTAAGCCGGTCAGGGCGTCATGATAGGCCATNNGTCTCCTCTGCCTTTCTTCGCTCAGTTACATCATGAAGAATACCCATGAAACCGGTTGGCTTTCCCTTGCTGTCCTTTTTAAGAGAGACGGAAATCTCCACATATTGTTCCTTTCCGTCCGGACGGTTGACGCGGTTGACCAACCCCTTTTCCGATTCACCAGTCTTGAAAACGCGATGGAAGATGCTATAAAGCTCCCCTTCCTCCTCTTCAACGGCAAATTCCTTGAAGTTCACCCCCATGAGCTTATGATGAGGAACACCGGTAATCCGGGCACAGGAATCATTCATAAACTGTACGCACCCTTTCAGGTCGACTTCGTAATAGCCGTCCCCGATGTTTTCGATGATGGCCCGGTATCTCTCCTCGCTGGCCTTCAGGGCATCCTGGGCCAGTTTCCGATCAGTAATGTCCATATGAGTCCCCTCGTAATGGAGGGCATTGCCGTTCTTGTCCAGGACAACCCGGGCATTAATAGACACCCAGAAAATCGTCCCATCTTTTCTGAAAGTGGCGTGTTCGAAATTATCTACAAATCCCTGCTTTTTTATCTTCTTTTTAAAATATTCACGATCCTCAGGATACACATAATGTTGGGCAGCCATGTCCGTAACCGATGCTACCATCTCCTCGGGCGAGTCAAAACCGCACATCTTTGCCAGGGCGAGATTGACACGGATAAACCGGCCTTCAGGAGTGCTCTGGAACATACCCACCACGGCATTATCAAAGATTTGCCGGTACTTGAGTTCACTTTCTTTCAGGTCTTGCTCTGCCTGTTTGATATTCGTTATATCCCGGACAATGCCCATTAACAGAACCTTTCCGGCAATATCGAGGCGGCTCAGGCTCACCTCGGCGTAGAAGGGGGTCCCGTCGTAACGGCAATGGAGCCATTCAAAGAGCTGGGACTCGCCCCGCAGTGCCGCATCCATCCTTTCCGTTAATTTTTCACCGGAACTCGCCCCGTCGGACTGTTGGGGCGCGGAGACACGATCGGGCGTGGCTCCGACAATGTTTTCACGTTTGCACTTGAAGACTTCTAGGGCCCTATTATTGCAGTCAGTAAACACGTAGTCTTCCATAACAAAAATAGCGTCATTGGCCCCTTCAAACAGTGTTTTGTAACGCATTTTCTGTTCAGATAACACTGCTTCCGCTTGCTTCTTTTCCGTCACGTCCATGGAATTACCCAGAATGGCCTGTTTCCCCTGGTAGGTGATGGGTATAACCGTCTCCATGATCCAACGGGTCTGCAAATCACTTGTTATGATACGGAATTCGTAGGGTTCTGTTCTTAGACCTTTAAGCATCTCCCCGGCCAGTCTATTCACCAGGTCTCTGTCTTCCTGATGAACAATACTGAGAGCGTCACGGCCCACGAGTTCTATAGGCGTGTATCCTGCATAGGAGGCGGCATTTCGGTTGAGGTAGCTAAAACGACCGTTCTGAACCACATATATACCCGCAAAGGAGGCTTCGGCGATGGTCTGGTAAAATTCTGGCTGTTGGCTCCGGTCTTCTCTGGGATGCGATAATTTCATGTAATATGATCTGCAAAAGTTTTAATATTTTTGAGAACTAGCACAACTTCCATAAAACATCCACTGGGTTGTTAAAAAAAGGGGCTGCCAATGTTGAATTGCATATATAACCAATTATATCACGAATGAACAGGTATTGAGTGCGATAATTTTCCTCATTGGGACAATTTTATTGACATCCCCCCTTTCCTTGTGGTAAGCGAACTCGGGTTTCGATGACCGATTAGAGTCTTGATATTTAACATATTTTCTTTCAAAGGAGAGCAAGGTGACGCTTCGAGAGATAAAAGAGCTACTGGATGCAGAAGTTCTCGTCGGCCACGATCAGTTGGACAAAGAGATAAAGACCGCCTTCGGCGCCGATCTCATGAGTGATGTCCTGGCCTTTGCAAAGGCGGGAAGCTTGTTGCTGACCGGTCTGACGAACCCTCAGGTCATCCGGACGTCTGACGTTCTCGATATTGCCGCAATTATCATGGTGCGAGGAAAGCGGCCATCACCGGAAACGCTCCGCCTCGCGGAAGAGCTGCTGATCCCGGTCCTGACCACAAAATATATCCTCTTTGAAACCGCCGGGAAACTATACGCCAAAGGTATCGTTGGCTGCATGGAAAGGGTTGACGACGAACGTGCTTTCACATGAACCGGCCATCTATGAGAATTCCTTTCCCGTAGAGGGTGGAACATACGAAAACGCCGGGCATGTCTCGAGCCAGATCAAAGCCCTGCTGAAAGGGATGAAAATATCCAAGGAGGTCGTCAGGAGGGCTGCTTTAGTCACTTACGAATCAGAAATCAATATCTGTTCCTACGCCAGGAGCGGTAAGATCGTCCTCCAGGTAACTCCGGAGCACGTCACAATCGAAGCAATTGATGAGGGCCAGGGCATCGTCGATATTGAGCTGGCTATGCAGGAAGGTTATTCGACGGCAACGGACAGGATAAGGGAAATGGGTTTCGGGGCCGGGATGGGGTTGTGTAACATCAAAAATTTTTCTGATTTCTTTCGCATCACCTCGGAGATCGGAAAAGGCACCCATCTCAAGATGGTTATTCGCATCGACAAAGATTTTGATGGGATTTAATTAAATCATACCGTGCACTTAGAAGACATTGTCAAAGCACTTAATCTAAGGGTTGTCTCCGGCGAGGAAGGGCTCGCCGCCGAGGTTCTGGGGGGGTATGTCGGCGACCTGCTGAGCGATGTTATGGCCAACAGCAAGGAAGGCGATCTCTGGATCACCCGGCAGACTCATCAGAACATCGTTGCCGTGGCCAGCCTGAAGGACCACGCCGGAATCATCCTGATTCAGGGTTGCAACCCGGCTGCCGATACCATGGATAAGGCGCGTAAGGAAGGCGTCCCAATTATGGTAACGGATATGCCAGGTTTTGAAGCTATCGGCAAGGTATACAACATGATCGCAACTAAGAAGGGTCCAGACCCTTCCACATGAAAAGACCATGATATCATGGTCTTTTTTTTATATTTTTTAGGTTCAGCTCCTGATGAAGGCGTTTCGTTGTGACCTTCACATCCATACATGCCTGTCGCCATGCGCTGAGCTGGATATGTACCCCCGGGCCATTTTGCAGAAAGCCCTTGATGAAAAACTGGATATTATCGGCATATGTGACCATAATTCCTCAGAGAATGTCGCGTCCGTTCAGAAGGCGGCATCCGGCCATCCCCTGACAGTGTTTCCGGGCATGGAGGTATCCAGCAAAGAGGAAGTGCACACGTTGGCGCTCCCTGATAATATGTCCCATTTACAACGCTTCCAGAGAGTCATATATGATAACCTGCCGGGTGAAAACGACGAAGATTATTTCGGGTGTCAGGCCATCGTTAATGAAAGCGACGAAGTTGAGGGATTCAATAAGTACCTTCTGATCGGTGCGACGTCTCTATCTCTCCAGGAAATCATTGGCCATATTCACCGCCTTGGGGGGCTCGCCATTGCCTCCCATATCGACAGAGAAAGTTTCAGCGTCATCGGGCAGTTGGGTTTCATCGACCCTACCTTCGCCTTTGATGCCCTGGAGGTCACTCCCCGCCTGGGGCTGGCCAAGGCGAGAGAAACCTTTCCCGACCTTGGCAATTATCCCTTTATTACCTCCTCTGACGCCCATTTCCTCCGTGATATCGGCACGACTTGTACAGAGATGTGGATGGCGGAGGGAAGCTTTCAAGAGCTATGCATGGCTCTCCGCGGCGAGGCGGGAAGACGTGTAATCGGCGGAACTTGACATGCTGGAATTGGCATTACACATTCTTGATATCGCAGAGAATTCCACCCGGGCCGGGGCCAGGCATGTATATATACATCTGAATGAAGACCGCGAACATGACCTCCTCAACCTGGAGATCACTGACGACGGCGTCGGCATGGACAAGGAGTCCCTGGCAAAGGCCGTCGACCCTTTTTACACGACCAAAAAGGTCCGACGGGTGGGGCTGGGACTGCCGATGCTGGCCCAGGCTGCGGAAATGACAGGGGGAGAGTTGATTCTGACATCGGAACCGGGCAAAGGGACGCGACTCAAGGTGACCTTTGGACTTGGGCATATTGACCGCCAGCCCCTTGGCGATGCCGCCGGGGTCATGGTAACTCTGATTGCCGGAAATCCGGACATAGATTTTACCTATTGTCATGACCATGGAGATCAAAGCTATCTCCTCAGCACGGAAGAGATAAAGAAAGAAATCGAGGACGTCCCCATCAATCATGTGGAAGTGCTTAAATACATAAGAAATCACATTGCCGAAGGTTTGAAAGAAATTGGATCGGAAGCGTAAGCATCGCTTTACATATGAAGGAGGAAGCAATTCATGAAAGCGGAGAATGACGAATTATTAAAAGAGTTTTCAGCGGAAAAGATAGCCACGCTGGACGCAATCATCGCCAAGCACAGAGGGAAACCGGGCGGTCTGATTCCTGTGCTTGAAGAAGCACAGGTTATCCTCGAATACCTGCCCGTCCCCATTCAGAAAAAGATCGCCAAAGGTTTGAACCTTCCCTTCAGCCGTGTTTACGGCGTCGTCACCTTTTATTCTTTTTTTACCATGACCCCCCGGGGAAGGCATACGGTACGCGTCTGCCTCGGCACCGCCTGTTATGTCAGGGGAGGTAAGGCCCTCTCGGATGCCATAGAAAAAAATTTCGGCGTTAAGGAGGGGGAAACAACTCCCGACCGGAGATTTACCTATGAGTCAGTCCGTTGCCTCGGGGCCTGCGGTCTCGGACCGGTTGTTGTTGTGGACAATGACGTGCACGGACGGGTCAAACCGGGGAAAGTCAAAGAAATCCTAAATGCATACAACTGACAAAAAAGTGAGGATACCTTATGGCAAAGATCACGATTGAAGATTTAAAGAAGATCAAGGAGCGGGTCCACGCAGAAACAGCCCTGCGGGATGGTCACCTCCGTGTCAAGGTCACCGTCCATATGGGGACCTGCGGCATCGCCTCGGGGGCCAAGGAAGTCATGGACGCCCTGCTTAAAGAAATTGAAGAAGCCGGGGTAACGGATGTGGCCATTACCACCTCGGGCTGCATGGGGCTCTGCAGCAGGGAACCCCTGGTTACCGTCGAGATCCTCAACCAGGACCCGATTAAGTACGAATACATGAACTCAAATAAAATGCGTCAGGTCTTCAAACGGCACATCCTGGAAGGAGAAATTCAGAATCCATTCGTACTGGCCCGGGGCGCGGAAACACAAAAATAGAAGGAGGGTATGAACCTAATGAAGGTATTCCGATCACACTTACTGATTTGTGGCGGCACCGGCTGCCATGCCTCCGGAAGTCTCAACGTCAAGAAGGCATTAGTCGCGGAACTGGCCAAAAGAAAGCTCTCCGAAGAAATCAAGATCGTAGAAACGGGGTGTAACGGCTTCTGTGCCATGGGTCCAATCATGGTTGTCTATCCCGAAGGCGTCATCTACATGTTGATCAAAGCGGAAGACATCCCTGAACTTGTTGAAGAACACCTGATCAAGGGCCGGATTCTCGAACGGCTCCTATATCGGGAACCCACTACGGAAGAGATTATCCCGACGATGCAGGATATCCCCTTTTTCGCCCTTCAGGAGCTGCGGGTCCTCAAAAACCGGGGGCTCATTGATCCGGAAAAAATCGAAGAATATATCGCCCGGGACGGCTACCAGGGAATGGCCAAGGCCCTGACCGAAATGTCCGCCCCGGACATCGTCCAGGAAATCCTCGCTTCGGGACTCCGCGGGCGGGGCGGCGCGGGCTTCCCCACGGGACTGAAATGGAAATTTGCCGCCGTCTCTCCCGGCGATGTAAAATACGTGCTGTGTAACGCCGACGAAGGAGACCCCGGGGCCTTTATGGACCGGAGCGTCCTCGAATCGGACCCCCATGCCGTTCTCGAAGGCATGATCATCGCCGCCAAGGCAATCGGCGCTAACCATGGCTACATCTACTGCCGCGCCGAATATCCCCTCGCCATCAGCCGTTTGAATATCGCCATCAACCAGGCCAAGGACATGGGCCTACTAGGCAGGAATATCCTGGACACGGGCTTTAACTTCGACCTGGAGATCTATCAGGGGGCCGGGGCCTTTGTCTGCGGCGAGGAAACCGCCTTGATGACTTCCATCGAAGGAAAGAGAGGGATGCCCCGTCCCCGCCCTCCTTTCCCGGCCATCGCCGGTCTCTGGCAGCGGCCCTCCGTTCTCAATAATGTGGAAACCCTCGCCAATATCGGCCAGATTATCCTCCGGGGCGGCGCCTGGTATGCCAGTGTCGGTACGGAAAAAAGCAAGGGAACAAAGGTTTTTGCCCTTACCGGGGACCTCAACAACGTCGGCCTCGTGGAAGTT
>DMAT01000187.1 GCA_003451635.1 Syntrophus sp. (in: bacteria)
TCGGCTTGGGCACCGGTGGTTATATGTCACAGGTTTCCCTGGCTGGCGGCGTGAGCGCCCGCATCCGGGACAATATCGTGATCAAAGCGGGCGGGGCCTTTGTCCCCGGCTACAGCGGCAGTACACAACCCGTGTGGCACGCCGGCGTCCAGTATTCCTTCTTCTAACCCCTGATATTGAAGCTCTCCGCAGCAAGCTGCGGAGAATCTTCGATCCTTTAGAGGAGCAAACCCTATCTTCCATGCTCGCTTACCCTCGCAAGCCATGGGGAATGCGCTCGCGAAGGGATTCAGGCAACCGCTAAAAGGGCCGCGCTCCAATGGGAGCGGCCCTTTGCGTCCTTTGGGGTGCGCCAAGGTCTCCTTCATAAAAATCAAGGAAGTGTCTCATTTACATTGGCACACAGGGCAAGGCGATAATCCCATTGACACATAAGATCATTCTTCATATGCTCCCGTCATGAAAAAGCAGTTTATTATCCGTTATCCGGTCGATTCAAGGAAGAAATCGTTGCGGCTCCTGGTGTCGCTGGCAGCCGTGTTGGTGTTTTCCCTCCTCCCCTTTTTCAGCGGGGTCGGTCATCCCGCATCCCTTAACGCCGCCGGATGTATCCCCAGTTTCCCCGACCGCGACGGCTGGTATGGGGGCGATGGCGCCTACTCCATTTTGCTGGATGACGGACGGACGCTCTGGCTCTTTGGAGACACCTTTGTCTCCGATCGCGAGGGCAGGCAAAACAGGGTGGACATGGATCTCGTCATGGGGTTCTCTTTGGCGATCTCGACCTGCAGCAAAGAGGGACGATTCAACATCCGCTACTTCCTGAAAAAAAAGGAGGGCCGATTTATCTCCTCTTTTGGCGATAAGCAATGGATGTGGCCCCAAGATCCATTCAAGGTTCACGACCGGCTCTACATACCCCTGGTGGTCATTGAGGCGGCGCCGAATATGGAGGGGCCGTTCAAATTCAAGATCACCGGTCACAAGATCGCGGTGATCCGGAATTATCATGGCAAAGATCCCCATTACTGGTCCGTGGAATATCTGGATTGGTCGGCGGCCATTCCTGCGGGGGTTGCCGCCTTGGCTGCGACCTCCGTTATCTCCGGCAAGGAGGTGTATTTCTACCCCTTCTGTGTTCCTTCCGAGCAGGCGCCGGGGGTCCTGGGAAACATCCTGGTCCGCATTCCGACGGATCGGCTCCACGATCCGGCGGGGGCCATGGAGTATTATGCAAAGGACGATACGTGGCAAAAGGGATTGGACCCGGGGAAGGCCAAAATCGTTCTGGATGCCGGCGTTTCAGAACTCAGCGTCCGCTACCACAAAAGCCGGAAACGGTGGCTTGCCGTTTACCTGTCTATACATAACAAGGGGGATCGGCTGCTGTATCGCGAGGCTTCGAGACTGGAGGGCCCCTGGTCAGATCCGAAGGTTCTTATCGCAGCCATACCGGAAGTGACTCCGACGGACCCGAAATATCATCAAGGCAATTTCTGCTACGCAGGGAAAGAACACATCCAGTTTGCAAGGGAGGGAAAGCTGGTGACGACCTATGTCTGCAATTCTCTTGAGGATATGGACAAGAGAATCAATTTTATCCGCAACAATCTCTTTCTCTATCATCCCATTGTAAATGAAGTGCCCTATTAAAGGATTAACATGAATGCCCGCTATGATTGAATTGAACAACGCGACAAAACGATACGATTCCCTTACGGCTGTCGACAACGTATCCTTCTCTGTCGGGAAAGGTGAGTATTTCGCTCTCCTTGGACCCAACGGCGCTGGAAAGACAACGATCGTCAAGATGCTCCTCGGCTTTACACGGCCGACCTCGGGAAGTTTATTGCTAAACGGCATCCCAAGCACACGGGCCGACTGTCGAACTGCAGTCGGTTATCTGTCTGAAAACCTTCATATTCCGCCATACCTTTCCGGATGGCAGTACCTGCAACGCTGTGCGGAGCTATTGGATATAAGAAGGTCCGATGCCACGGATCAATGCCGGCGCATCGTCGAGCTTATCGGCATGCAAGGCAGGGAATACACCAAGGTGAACACCTATTCCAAGGGCATGATTCAACGGTTCGGACTCGGCGCGGCACTCATAGGAAATCCGAAGCTGTTAATTCTCGACGAACCTACCGCCGGTCTTGATCCCATCGGTATCAGAGAAATACGCCAGCTTTTAGAGTCCCTTAAGCATCAGGGAATGACCATCTTCCTGAATTCACACCTCCTTTCGGAAGTCGAAAAAATATGCGATGCTGCGGCGATCATCAACCGTGGCAAGCTGCTGGTAAAAGACAAGATTTCCGCCATTGTCAAGGACGGTGAAACCCTGGAAGATGTGTTTGTAAGGCTTGTGAAAGGTTGACATGAAAACGAAGAAAGCACTTCCCCCCATTATCAGAATTGCGAAATACACGCTTATTGATGAAGTGCGGCAGAAAAGCTTCATCATCATGTTCGTTATCTGCGCCATCTTCATATTTCTTGTTCGCGGTTGTTATCAAGGCAATTATATGGTGAACGGGCAGTTTCTTGATGCGGCCACCGTTGTCAGGGCGGTGTCGAAAGTGACCTTCCACGTCATTGGCGCCGGGGCGATGCTCATAACGGCTTTACTTTCGATGCGGGTATTCAGACGTGACCGGGACGATGGGATGCAATCGTGCATTTTGTCAAAACCGATAGACCGGTGGCAGTATGTTACGGGTAAGATCATCGGATTGTGGGCCTTATCGGTACTGTTCATGTTCATCCTGCATGGCATTGTGTTCTTGATTACATCGATAAATTTGCAGGTTGTCATGCCTGAATACCTCATTGCCTCATTGCTATGTTCTCTCAACCTGCTCTT
>DMAT01000112.1 GCA_003451635.1 Syntrophus sp. (in: bacteria)
GGCATGTGGCTGAAATGGACCTTTATCTTCAATCACGGTATTATGTAGCGGCTTGACGAGAAAGGTCCATTTCAGCCACATGCCCAGATCGCAGTCACCTTCCAGATCGTGGCGGATGACAACATGCCCACGCCGGGGTATAACCTCGAAATAATGGCGACCGTCCACGCCGCTCATAAGACCTGCCCTGTCGAACTGGAAGGTGGCCCTGCTCNNCTCACCGGGCCGTGACCTCCAGTCGCTCCCACCTTCAGGGCAGAGTCCAGTACCATCGGTGGCCACAACTCCCGCGGCCACAGTGCGTCTTCAGGTCCGGAGAGGCTGTTAAGAACGGAACCTACGGCATCCTGCTCCGCCGGGATGATTCTGTCATGCCTGTTGAAAATCTTCATTTCGTCCTCCTCATGATGGCGTTGTATGTCTTCGTTATATGGTCTTCGACCGCGCGTGGCGGTTTCTTCCCCTGCCGGATATAACGTAGCACGGCGGCATAAGGCACGTCGATGATCGCAAAAACTGTCCGGTTGATCTCCTCCCGCCCGGCCTTGCCGAAGGTCCGTGCTGCGAACTCGGAAATACCGGCATCCAGTCTGAGTGAGATACCAAACGCCCTTTCCTTCATTTCCTCCGGCCAACTACCCGCCGCCAGTTCCTCCCGCCGGTAGAGAAGAAGGATGCGTGCCTCGGCGGAATGTTGGCGGACCCAGCGCGGCGTATGGAGAGCAGCCTCGATCCCTTCACCTTTTTCCAGCGCGGTCAGAAACTCATCCTGGAAAGATGCCGCAACACGCCCCCAAACCTCCGCCATGAGCACATCACGCGACAGGAAACGATGATAAACCGAACCGACCGGCGCACCGATATCGCCGGCAACGGCTGCTATTGTTACAGCTGCCGGCCCCTGTCCAGCGGCAATTTTCAATGCCGTATCTATAAATTGTTCATTGTTAAAGTGAGCATTTCGTCCCATGGATGGCCATATATTAGAATGTTGATTCTATTATGTCAAGCATTTTTTTCTGATTACTCATAATCGATATAATTGATTGCCATTGTCTACAAGGAGAAGATAATGCAATTTATCCGGAGAAATGGCGAAGGAAGAGTGCAAGCCAATAATGGCTGTAATACCGTTAACCATATGTGAGATGTGCGATCTGAAAGATATGCAAAGAAACGATAAGCAAAAAGTAGCCAGTAATTGTGTAGAAATGTCTTTGATACTGGTTGGGCTTCTTCGTTTATTTCCAACTGAAATGCAGCATCGAAAGACAAAAGTGAAATAACAGCATTGCAGGAAGGCAGAAATGCCCTTTTTGGCAAGAAAAAGAACTATCAAGCCCTCGCATGTTTCCAACCGCATTCAATAATCTGGGCCATTAATCCAGTAGTCTACCCCTTTGTGTGAAGACGTGCATAAATACGATGTAGAGATTGATCCCATCTGTGGTAATCCCGATCCGTGTTGCCAATTCTTTGCGGCTTATGGACTGATTGGTGGAAGCGGGGCATTTAGCGAATTAATACAGCAACATGTCTTGGATAAACAGCCTATTTACAGCGAATTTACAAAAAGTTCGCCGTGCGAACTTTTAATTTAACCAATGGATATGTTTGCTAAATTGCTATTATGTCTGTTTGTTATTTTGATCTCGTAAACCCCGGCCAAACAAGGCCCTTCTCGTCAACATACAGAAGCTCCTGCTCGCGAAGGCCGCTTAAGTCACGCTGTTTGGTCTTGTCGCCAAGTTTGGCATAGAGCGCCTCATGCCAGGGTGCGCGGCGCAGTTCGTCTATCTGCAACGGTTTGCCACGCTCCATGACTTGGGTCAGAATGGCATATTGACGCAGATTGATTGCTTTTGTATCCCGCAAATGCTTGATGTGCGATTCAAATAACAGTAATCTCACCATGGCGTTCACCCGGTCATGGAGGCGATTAATGCTTGCGAGCATCCCTTCGAGATGAAACACGACAAAAGGGGTGTTTGGGTATGCCGTTTTTTTGTCTGCCTGTTTGCGACAAAGATTGAAGAGAGTAAAATATTGGTCGATCCGCTCCATGTAGTAGCGAGCCATGGCGAAAGGAGCATAGAGGAAGCCGGCGCTATGAAGCACAGCGGCTTCGAGCACTCGCCCAACGCGGCCATTTCCATCCCAGAAAGGATGAATCAACTCAAAATAGTAATGCATCAGTGGCGCTCGCATCAGAGCCGTTATCTCACCGTTGGTCAGTTCATTATGCCATAGTACCAGATGATGAAGTAAAAGCTCAATGTCTCCTCCATATTGCGGAGGCTTATAGCGGCCGCCGTGTGCAGTATCGCCTACATGGGTCACGATATTTTTGGGGTTACTCCGTATCAGTCCAGGCTGGTTGTACTTCTGGGGAATGCCATCGGTAATGGCGGCATGCATCTGTTTAATGAAATCAACCGACAAGCGCCAGCCAGGGTCTTGCGCCGATTTTTGAGCGATGTCATAGGCCGTCTTGATGTTGATGGTACGAAGCTGTTCTTTGGTCTGCACCTGTGCCGGGTCGAGATCGAGAGCATCTTTCGTTTCTTCCTCAGTCAGCGTGCCCCCTTCGATGGTGTTGGTACTGAAAATGCTGCTGACAAGAACTTCCTGCTCCAGGCGGTTAGCCACCTGGGAAAGAGGAGAACTCAAAAACCGCACCTGTGCATCGGCAACACGCTGTAGAAGCATTGCCGTCTCACGGTGGTCGACGCCGACTTGAAAGGTAAATGGGCCGAAGCGTGAGGTTTCTGCACGT
>DMAT01000143.1 GCA_003451635.1 Syntrophus sp. (in: bacteria)
CCGACGGCTACCCACAGGTCGTCCGGCGGTTCCTGTCCCGTTGCTTCAAAAAAGGCCATCAGGGCCTCGGTGACGAAACTTATCGGTTCCGTTTCCCCGTCGCTTTCCTCGTAGGCCTCCCGCAACCTGATGAGAAAACCGATGATCCGGGAAAGGAACATCTGGGAAAGGAGGGATTCGCCGGAGGCTGCTACTGCCTTGGGCATGAAGGCCGTGTCCTGCCCCGGCGCCCCCGCCAGGGGTGTGATGCCGATTTCCACAAACTGCCGGATCCGGTCGTCCGGGAAGACCGCCTCGGTGGGCGAAGCTGTTTCATCACCTTGGACTGACACGGCAAGATCCTTCATGCGGATGCGCATGTAGTCGCTCAGGCGCGAGGGCCAGCCAAACTGGTTGACGCTCTGAGCAGCCAGGGTTCCCAGTGCCCATACCGGACTGATCCATAGTAGTTCCTGCTCCGTGAAGGCGACGGAGCGGGGGCGGTTGTCTTCTCCATAGGGAGGTCGGGTAAGAAAACGGTTGCAGGTCAGGGCGAGCCACTGCCCCGACGGTTGTTCCCTGAGTTTGCGCCATTTGGCGTAGACGGCGTCGTCCAGATGGTTTTTGAGATAGGGAAGGCGGTGCAGTTCCCGCCAGTTATCAAGATGGAAAAAAGCGGGGGTGATCCATGTTGCCGCCGGGATGAGCAGTGTAGCCGCAAAGGCGGCGATTCTCCCCAGTGTCTCGATGCCCCCGGGGGTGTTGTCCAGGGGCAGGTCGATGAGGATAAGGTCGGGGGTGTCCGCAGCAAGTTCGATTGCCAGGGATTCCAGTATCCCGGAAAGGCTCTCTGCCGAGACCGGGACGATTTTCAATACGATCTTCCCTCCCTCCTTGACACCGCCCCGGCGAATGAGGCATTCCGCCCCCCGCCAGGCCGCCTCAAAGGCCCGGAAGTCTTCGCTTCCGAAGATACAGGCGATATTTGCCGACAAGAGGTCGTCAATATTCCTTTTCCACCCCCCAGGACCTCCCGCGCTCCTTGGCGCTCTCTGATCTGGTCCATCGGGCACGGCCACCATGGAGAGGATGTCGTCGATGGCGCTGTCGTGGCGGGTTGCCTGTTGCTCATGGGCAGCTATGGTGGGGATGGAAAGGTCCAGGGGAAGATGGGGCCAGGCGGAGTGCACCTGGGCGGCCATATCGGCCGGGGTGGCGCCGCTGCTATGGCCTTTGGCGATCAATTCCCCGGCGTCGCAGAGATCCTTGAGATAGGGTGTCGTCCGGATCAGGCCATCCGGGGTGAGGTCTCTTATTCCGGACGGTTGCAGGGTTAGACCCCCGGCCGGGCAGATGTCCGTGGGCGCCGGAATCCAGAGCCGGGGTGACAATTGACGGAAAGCCTCCTGAAGAGCAGTGGTTTCTACGGGGATGATCTGCAAAGAAAATCCCGTCTCCGGGACAGGGCAAAAAGGACCTAGCGCAAGAATTGTGTAGGGCGGGGGGATTGTCTTCATGGTATTTGTCCTTATTCGTCGCTTTTCAAGGTTTTATGTTTCTTTTCCCTGCCGATTACAATGTGTCTTGCTTCGAAATTACCATCCAGGCCATAACGGCTGAGGATGGACTCCCACACCGGTTCATCGAGAATCTTTAACAGCGATATGTTGATCGGTTTCCGCAACGGGCTGTTATGGGGCATGCCAAAGGCAATAACGATCTCTTTCAGGCTGGTCGGGTGCACGGTTATGATTCCCCGGTATTTCCCCTCTGCGTAATAATGCAGGGTCGCCTCATCGTAGAGGAAGCCGTCTATTTTTTTATTAATGAGCTCTTTTAATACATCCTCTTCACCGCCCTTTATAAATGTTGTCCGGCTGCCAATTTTCTCGACAATTGAATGAGGCACCGACCCTGCTTCCGTCCCCAAGTGCATTCTTCTCAGCTTATCGATGCCGAATTTCGTTTCACTGAGATGATGTGTGGTAAGGGAAGAGCTCAGGGATGCAATAAAGGCGCTCAAAGCCAGGGCGCAGATCAGCATCCAAAAGAGACCCAATACCCGGCCGCTGACAGATTTCAAGCTGACTCCGAAACAGACGCCTGATGTCATGGTCGAGCCCACCCAGTAAATGCCGGAACCAATACCCCGGATCAGTCCCTCTCCAAAGTGTTCGGGGTTGCCCTTCTTCTCGATGCGCCAAAAGAGAAATCCAAGTAAAAACAGTATCATCATTAGGATGATGATAATCTTCAAGGTGCCCCAGGAAAAAAATATCTTCAGGGCTGCCAGCCACGGGTGATCTTCCTTGTCGTAAAGGGTTGCCACGGCTACGCGCGTGCTGGCAATGGGCACGGTAAACTCAAAACGCTGTTCCCGTTGCGAGGTGATGATAACGGCGTCGGCCGATAAATCTATAGAGCCGTTCTGAAGTGAATTCAGGACTTCTTCCTGAGTCATCTCCTTCAGCGAATAATCCAGTTTCAAGTCCCGGGCGATGTGTCGCCAGAGATCAACCGTTATTCCGGCCCACTGCCCTTGCTCATTTTTGAAAGTATAAGGCGGATCATTGGCGATGCCGACGATGAGCTTTTTACCGGCGGCCGACGCAGGCGTCCATCCGGCATCCATGATCAAAAGGCCCGTCTGGATAACCAAGAAACACAGAATTGGTATCAAAATCCGCTTTAACATCGGTCACCCTTTAACCGGATAATTCACCCTTACGCTCCTTTTTGCCAGGAGGGTAAGGGTGGGCATGAGTTTCGAAAACATACGATGGACCGGCCGATGTGTCAATGAGATATTGACCGTAAAATATGAGGTGCGACGCCATGCTAATATTACGTTGGACTTCAAATAATTTTGACATGAGAGACGGATTTCTTTATACTCCCCGTGCTCTTGGAGACGGAATCTTTGGATACCTCTCCAGGTCATCCGGAAATAATAAGACGCGTCCGATGATCCGGGAGTATTTTTTTGCGGGAAAGAGGTATTGCCATGACAAATGTTGCCGTACTAAGAAAGAATATAGCTGTTTGGCCTTTATCCCTGGCCTATGGCCTGGTAATGGAATGGGAGGAGGACCGTTATCGGATCGATACTGACGACGGGGCATCCCTCTGGGTGCGCAAGGCGGAGGGATGCCTCCTTCAGCCGGACATTGGGGATCGGGTGCTGATAACCGCTGATGCCGACGCAGGCGGCTACATCCTGATGGTTCTGGATAAAGTCGGGGCATGTTATGAAATGGTATTTTCCGGGGAGGCCAGCCTGCGGACGGAAACAGGACCGCTAAAGCTCCAGGCAGATAATGTTATTGTTCGCGGCGACAAAAGCGTTGTCCTGGAAGCGCCGGATATTGAAATTACCGGTATTTCCGGAAGGGTCCGCTTCGCGGCCTGCTCCCTCCTGGCGAGTATCATGGAAGTGCGGAGCAAGAGGGCCGTTCAGGTTGTCGATATCCTTGACAGCGTGATCGGCAGAGTCACGGAGCGGGTCCGGGACAGTTTCCGCTGGATCGAAAATTTGGAACAGATCAGGGCCGGCAGAATCAGGACCATAGTTAACGATCGCTTCACCGTCAAGGCGGGCCATGCCTCCCTGATCTCGGAAGAGGAAGTTGCCATCGACGGTAAGAAGATACACATCGGTTAGCATAGGAGAAATCATATCATGTTTGCCGTTACCAAAGAAAATGGGCAGCTCATGGCCATGCCTGATGTCTGCCTGACCCCGGCCCCGCCGGCCCCGCCCATCCCGGTTCCCTACCCCAACGTCGGCATGCCCCAGATGGGCAACCCGGTCACGACCAAGGTCCTGATCAATGGTATGCCCGCACTGACGAAAGCCTCGAAGATATCGCCTACGAACGGCGATCAGGGAGGCGTCAACCAGGGCGCTGTCTCCGGCAAGATCATGGGGCCTGCGGAATTCGTTATGGGGAGTACAAAGGTGAAATTGGAGGGCAATCCGGCCGTATTTCTGGGCAATATGACCAAACAGAACGACGGCAACGCCGTAGGTTCCGTGCTGGCGCCGAGTCAGAACAAGGTCATGATCATGGGATGAATTATAAGTATAATCATAGCATAGATCCTATTTAACTAGGGAGAAGATATGGAACAGGACAAGTGGGACAATTTGAAAGACCCTGGAGATACTCCGGACGATTATTTCACCTTCAGCCTCATTTACAACGACAAGGATACGGTCAAGCCGGAGTTCGAGGTGGTCAAGTTTACGGGGGATGAGAATCTTTCCTTTGTATATGATTTTTACATCACTCTCCGTTCCACGACGGACAATATACCGGCCTTGCTCGGGGATGTGCTGCTGCGACCGGCCGTTTTATGCATAGTTGTTCAAAATCATTTTTCCTACTATCACGGCATCGTCACGGAGTTTCGTCAGATCCAGCGGGTGGGCGATTACACTCAGTATGAGCTCCGGCTTCGCTCGAAGATGTTTCTTCTTTACCTCAATACGCGCTCGGACATTTATGTTGGGAAGGCCTTTGGCGCTATCATCGATGGTGTTATGAAGGATAACGGCTTTACTTCTCTCGACTATGAGCTGAAGTTGACGGGGACCCATTATGATCCCTTGGCGGGGGGATATAATCGCTGGTCCTATGTGTGTCAGTATGAAGAGAGCGACCTCAATTTTCTTCAGCGCCTGATGGAGAGGGAAGGGGTCTATTATTATTTTAAACAGGACCAGACCTGGCATGATAGTTTGCAGGATGTGATGCCGGAAAAGATGGTAATTACGGATACGAGAATATCCCATCCTCCGGCGACGAAGACGTTGCAGTATAAGTCTGTGGGCGCTCCCGGCGCCGGCCCGGCGCCGGAGACGATATTTACCATGATCATGCACCAGGCGGCCTTCCCGGCGAAGGTTGTCTTGAGGAATTACAATTACAACACGGCGGGGATGGGTACCATGTCGGCATCGGCGGATGTGGGCTCTGCGACCGATGTCGCGGGGAGGGTGCAGACCATTTATGGGGAGAATTTCAGCACTGCCGAGGAAGGTCAGACTCTGGCCGGGATCAGGGCCGAAGAGATATTCTGCCAGACCAAGGTTTATTACGGCATGGCTTCAGGACCGGGCCTGATCCCCGGAACTTTGATTACCATCGACGATCCCGGTCAGACCTTTTCCGGGGATTACCTGATCATCCATGCCGCCCATGAGGGCCAACAGCCGCTGACGGGGGTTGAGGAGGAATTTCAATACAACAACACCTTCACGATGATTCCGGCAGCGGTGCAGTTCCGATCCCAGCGCCTGACGCCCAAGCCAAAGATCCACGCGACTATGAATGCGGTTATCGATGGGGATCTGTCGACGGAGACGCCGGACATCGATCCGACCCTGGGCCGCTATAAGGTGAGGCTTCCTTTTGCGCCGGAGGAGGGGGGCGACGATTTCAGCAATAAGTGGGGGAAGAGTACGAGTTCTTATCATGTGCGGATGGCGAGCCCTTTCGCCGGGACGAGCGACAAGACTCACGGCATGAATTTCCCTCTCCACAAGGGGGCGGAGGTTGTCCTTTCCTTCCGGGACGGCGACCCCGATCTCCCCGTCATCAGCGGCGCCGTCTTTAACTCCCAGAACTTCAACGTCGTTACGGATAAAAATCCTAAACAGCACGTAATCAAGACCCCCGGGGGCAATCAATTTGTCATGGACGATACCCCCGGGGAAGAATACATGTATCTTTTCAGCCCCTTTGGAAGCAAGGGCAACTGGATTTATCTGGGGCAAGGGGGATCGGGGACCCAGGAAGGGGCCTTCAAAGGTGAAAAGGGGGATAAGGGCGATACAGGAGAGAAGGGTGAATCCGGTAAAGAAGCAGGCAGCGTCATGCACGTTAAATCGTCGGGCGACAAGCATGAAATGGTCCTGGGTCAGGAAACCTCCTTCGTCATCGGCTCCGAGAACTACGTGACCATTGGCTCCAAGATGGAAGCCATGCTGGGGACGGCCTCGGAGTTCACCATGGCCATGAAGAGCGTTTTCGAATGGGCGGGGACCATCGAATGCAAAGCCGGCCATCACGTCGAATTCGGGAAGACCAAGGAGACCATCAAGGATGAAGACGAACTGCTGGGGACGAAAAAAGTCGTGATTTCCGCCGGTCTCCCCGCTGCCGAGAAGGCCATACTGTCCACCTTGTCCAAGACGCTTATCTTTGGCGGCGCCGCGGTGGGAGCCCTGCTGGCCGCCTTTGGCGGTGACATCGCCAGCGCCGCTTATCCCGATGAGGAGAGCGGTGTTGACGCCATGAAGCAGATGGGGGTAAGCATGGCGCCCATCGCGGTTGGGACGGCCCTGCAGGTGGCCGCTCTGGCCTATCTGGTAAAGAAGCTGAACACCGAACTTACCCATGCCATATCCAAGATTGAAATGGACGACTCGGGAATCAAAATCCACGCCAAGGCTACCAATGCCCTGGGGGCTCCAAATAATGGCATACAGTTGGGCATAGGACCTCAGATGGCGATACCGACTTCCTTGATAAAGATTGCCCCAACGATGAACAATAACGAGAGAATATCCTTGGAAAACAGCAACTCCACCTTTATAACCCTCACGGACGGTGAATTTATCACGATAACCAAAACCAATGGGGGAAACATTATGGTCGATAATACCGGTGTTGAGATAAGTCAGGCTAATAACGGCGGTAAGGTGACCATCAATGACGCCGGCGCCACCATGGAGAAACCAGCCGGTGGAAAAGTCGTGGCCTCGGCCGACGATATCAAGATCCAGCATGGTAACGATTATATCAGTGTGAGCTCGCAGACCGGGATCAAGCTTAATTTCCTGGGCGCCAACCTGCACGCCGGTCCGCTTTCAATCGACCCCACCGGTATCATCCAATTGGGATAGGGAGCGCCAATAAACGTAGCCATGAAGATTATCAAACCGCAAAATCTCGGTCTCCTTTTCAAAAGCTGCCTCATCGATGAGAAGCCCTATCTCTCCATCGCCGCCTGCGCCTGCTTTAACCTGGATACAACTCTTTCCAACCGCCTCCTTGATGAACCGGAGATGTGGCCCATTATCGGGGCGGCTTTAAATGAGGACGAAGTCTTCGACTTCGGCGTCCCCAAGGTCCACGGGGAATATCTCGTCTATGGTTCCGGCTTTGCGCCCAAGCCTGTTCATGGTCTGGAAGTACATGTTCGCGTCGGAAGTTTATCCAAGACCCTGGCCGTCTTCGGTAACCATCACTGGACTCTGGCGGGGGCGCAGGACCCCGAGCCTTTCACCCGGATGCCCATTAATTACGGAAATGCCTTCGGCGGACCGAACCTGCCGGAGAATCCCCTGGGGAAGGGGATGGAACCCGACGGCACGGGGAAGATCCCCGTGCCCAACATTCAGGACCCCCATCAGCTTGTGGGGTCTCCCGATGACATGCCCAACCCGGCGGGCTTCACCGCCTACCCAATTACTTGGCCCCAGCGGCTTGGCTACTTGGGTAAGGTGGATCAAAGGTGGTTACTTGAAGACTGGCCCCATTTCCCCAGGGATACGGATTGGGAATACTTCAATACCGCCCCTGAGGATCAGCGCCTCGCCGGGTTTTTCAAAGGTGACGAAAAGGTCGAAATCCGTAATATGCACCCCCGGAAGGGGGTAATCAAGTCAACCCTGCCGTCCTTGCGGGGTCGTCTTTTCGTTCAACAGAAAGAGGGGGAAAAGGGTATCTTCAAAGAAGTACCCTGCCGGGCGGAGACGCTTTGGCTCTTTCCCGACCGGGAGATCGGCATTCTCCTCTATCGCGGCACTGTCGCCGTGGCGGATGATGAGTATGAAGATGTGCTTCATTTTTACGCCCAATGGGAATCCCTCAAAGATCAACCGAAGTCCATTGAAGAATATCGCCGGATGTTTGAGGAAAAACTGACCCCGGTAGATGTGAAGGCGGAAGCCGCGCCGGTGGAGCCGCCGCCGGAATCAAAACCGGCTCCTGTAGCGGCGCCGCCCGCAGCCCCGGCCATTAAACCGGAATTGGCTGCTCTGCTCAAGGAAACCCAGGAATTTGAAGCCAAAACCACGGCGATGCTGAAGCAGGCAGGCCTCGATCCGGATGCCGTGGTCAAGCAGTTTATACCTGTCGAAACAGGGGCGGCGACAGGGTCCCTTGCCGACCTGGGAATGGCTGTTGCCGCCCTGGAAAAGCAGACCGCTGGGTTTATGAAAAAATTCGGCCTCACCGCCGCCGACGTCGAGAAAATCATGGCGCCGAAGCCCGAGGCGCCTTTGAAATCAGCCGACGAGATCATCGCCGGACTCAGGAAGGGGGGCTTTCACAAACCGGAAATCGAGGCCCGGCTCAAGGAAACGGAAAAGCTTGTTCACGAATCCCTGACCTCCCTCGGCAAACTTGAGAAGCAGGCGGCGGCCGAGGCCGCGCAAGCAGCTCAAGCCCCTCCCCCGGAGCTGCCGGTCCCTCCCCAGGCAGAGGCAGCCGTGACCCTGGAATACGTCCTGGCAAGGTACCGGCAGGGAGAGCCTTTGTGCAACCTGGACCTGACGGGGCTTGATTTTTCAGGGCAGGTGATGCCGGGGGCTGACTTTTCGGACTCGATCCTGGAGCGGGCCATCTTTCAGAAGTCAAAGCTCACGGGCGCCCGTTTTACCGGCGCCTTAATGACGGAAACCGATTTCAGCGGAGCTGTATTGGATGATGCCTTGCTTAACCATGCCAGTTCCGGGAAAGCAAAGTTTGTGAAGGCTTCTATGCAAAGGGCCGATCTGACCGGGGGTGATTTTACGGCATCGGATTTCACCGCTGTGAATCTTACGGAAGCCACGATGACCGAATCCGTATTCGAAAAGTCAATCATGACGGAGGCGGAATGCGTAAAAGCGAAGGCCCCCAGGTCTCTGTTTGCCGGGGCTGATCTCGGGGAGACCAAATTCGATGAAGCAGATCTCAGCGAAGCGGATCTTACGGGGGCGCAGATATCACATGCGTCGTTTTTCAAAATCCGGGCGGACGGAATCAGACTTTTTGGCGTCAAGGGTGATTCACCGTCATTTAGCGTCTCTTCCCTGAAAAAATCACGGGCTGATAATAACACAGAGATTACGAACGGGCGCTTTTACCGTGCTGATCTTACAGACGCCTCCTGGGAAGGGGTGAAACTGGCCCGGGCGCAAATGCACGAGGCCAAGCTGGACCGGGCCGATTT
>DMAT01000337.1 GCA_003451635.1 Syntrophus sp. (in: bacteria)
AGGACCGAGGCAATCTCCAGAGTCAGGTCGCGGTTCCAGAGGTACATCGAAAACCCGACATGGTCCGGATCCGATGCGAGGATTCGATCCGCGCACTCGCTCGCCGTTTGATTCATAAAGAGATTCAGGATGCGAGTATGGATCTCTTCCCCGAAAATCCTCCGAAGCGCTGCCGCGAGCATGGCGGGGCCCAGGGGCATGGCCCGGGATGATGGTTTGATGTGGATTGCCGCCAGGACCAGCTTCATCGTTCCGCCTTCTTGGGGTAATTCTAATAATTATGCACAGGTATATCGAAAATATTGGCTGAGGTCAAAAAGAAAAAGCCCCCGAATCCGATGACGGCGGGGATTTTGTTATCTGAAATAACGATATACAAAATGGATCAGAGATTATATAGGAGCTCCAAGGCGGGAAGCGGGAATTTGTCGTCATTCAGGCGCAGCTAATTTGCGCCGGTGCAATGAACATATTTTTTATTCGAGATTAATTTTGCCATTATGGGACTGCTCAATCTACTGATCTCCGATCCGACAACATTTGTTCTGATTGCCATACCACTACTCTACTCTATCATCCTGCACGAACTTGCGCATGGGTGGGTCGCATCCAAAATGGGTGATCCAACAGCGAAAATGATGGGCAGATTGACCCTGAATCCCCTGAAGCATCTTGATCCGATCGGTACGCTGATGCTTTTTCTTGTCGGTTTTGGATGGGCCAGGCCTGTTCCCGTTGATCTCGGCAACATCCGCAATTATCGGCAAGGACTGATACTGGTTTCCTCAGCGGGTATTATTGCCAACATAGCGATCGCTTTTATCGCAATACTCTTGTCCCAGATATTACAACCTATGCCGTCCAGCGTCACCGCAAAAGCCCTCTATTATACTGCTCAGATCAACATTATCCTGGCCGCCTTTAACCTGATCCCCATACCGCCACTCGATGGATCGAAAATCCTCATGGGCTTTGTTTCAGAAAGAATGCAATACGCCCTGTCCAAACTTGAACCGTATGGATTTTTCATTATTATCGGCTTATTGTTCTTTGGCGCATTAGACCCGGTAATTAGAGTTTTCCGCTCTATCATAACGTTCCTTATCGGCATGATGCTGCCTTGAAGTATACGTCTGAAAGGCCATTGCTATTCTTTGGCATGATGTGATAATAACCGCTAATCGCATCATAAAGTGAAGGGATTAGGCGATGAAGTCAAATCAATATGTATGGCAGCAGCCTGATTGGCCCCAATTGACGTGGAACGCGGAGGCGCTCCTTTCTTCTCTGGGTGTATGCCGTCAATTGCAGGGAGGGCTTCTCCATGCCGTCGGTTCTATTGGTTTTGACTTGGAGAATCAAGTTCAAGCGGCTTTTTTTACAGAGGAAATCCTGAAAACCTCGGCAATTGAAGGAGAATCCCTGGACGTACGCTCTGTACGTTCATCCGTTGCCCGCAAGCTGGACCTTCCTGCTGCCGGTCTTCCCGTCGATCGGCGCATAGACGACCTGATGGCAGTACTTCTCGACGCCACCCGGAATCATACAGAACCGCTGACGCCGACGCGCCTGTGGGGATGGCAGGCATCCCTTTTCCCGACTGGCTATTCCGGTCTTCACAAGATACAAGTTGGTTCATGGCGCAAAAGCGCGGAGGCGATGCAGGTGGTATCCGGACCGCTTGGCAAGGAAGTAATCCACTACGAAGCGCCGCCCGCAGACAGAATAGACTCGGAAATGAACCGCTACCTTCTCTGGTGGAAAGACAGCCAAGGCGCCTTGGAGGGTATTGTCAGGGCGGCCATTGCCCATTTCTTGTTTGTAGCCATCCATCCATTTGATGATGGAAACGGCAGAATCGCCCGTGCCTTGACGGATATGGCGTTGGCGCAGGACGACGGGCAACGAATCCGCTATTACAGCTTATCGGCGCAGATCATGGCCGATCGGGACGATTATTATCGAATTCTGGAAAAAACATCAAAAGGGAACGGTAATGTCACCGAATGGTTGCTCTGGTTCCTGAATTGTTTCAAAGGGGCCGTTGAGCACTCCGCGTCGGTCCTTGACGAAGTAGCTTTGAAGGTGCGGTTTTGGCAACAACACCTCCAAACAACGCTGACGGAGCGGCAACTCAAGGTGATTAACCGTATCCTCGATGAACCGGGCGGATTTGAAGGGAACCTGACGACCCGGAAATATGCCTCAATCGCAAAGGTCAGCCCGGCTACGGCATACAGGGAACTGGATCAACTGCATCAACTGGGAGTGTTGAAACGGATCGGAAAGGGAAGGTCAGTCGGTTATGAGCTTATTTATTCATAGCGGATCATTTCCCATTTAATTCATTGCACTATTTTACAAAATAGACCCGCATCCTTAGTGCTGCATAGATGTCGGTTTTCGCTTAATAATATCGAATAGTTAAGGTTGATCGGGCTCCGATCAAGACTTTCAGGCAGGAGATAACTTGTTAATGCCCAAACTCGACTGGGTCGGCAAAAAAAGCGGGATGGTCAATAGTTTTTTTAATAACAAACATCAGAACATCAAAATAATGTCTTCTTGGGTAATAAGCCATGATTGAAGAGTTTAAGGTTGGGGAAAAATATACGAATGATCAGATCAGATTTGCTTTAAATATTGAAAATATTGGTGGCATTCGTCCCTCTGTCGATGCAACGAAAAGTCTTAATCATCTGGTTATAATGACCACATCAGATCAATATGAAAAAAAATTATTTGAAAATCCTTATCACGATCGAATAGAAAACAATATTTTAATCTACACGGCGCAAGGTAGAAAAGGCGATCAGGAAATTAGCGGCAGGAATAAGAGGATTCTTGAACAGTATAATGCTCCAATTCCATTTTATTGCTTTTCAAATGTCGGAAAACAAACATATTCCTTTCTTGGATTATTGGAGCTTCTTCGTCACTTTCAAGAATATCAGCTTGATAAAACGAAAACCCTGAGAAAAGTTTGGGTATTTGAATTTTACATTCATGATGAGATACCAATTGTGCCTATCAAATATGCGAAAGATATTGTTGCATCAATATTTAAGGATTCACGAAAAATCAAAGGAATTGACAAAGATGAAAGAGAAGTTGTTTCATACGAGACGCCGAGAGAAGTTTATGAAACAACAAATCTGAAAGCAGAAGAAATTCGATCCTGTTTGCTTAATATAAATCCATATCGGTTTGAATATCTTGTCAAGGATGTGGTTGAAACTAATGGATTTATAAATGTAACCGTAACCTCCCCCTCACAGGATGGTGGGATTGATGTAAACGGCTATATAGCAGACTCAAATTATTTTTTCTCAAATACTCATGTTCAATTTCAGGTCAAACGGTGGCGTCACTCTGTCGGCAGCGCTGATATTAATAATTTCAGAGGGGCTCTTCACACCACAGCAAAAGGTGTTTATGTGACAACAAGCCATTTTACTAAGGCTGCTATACAAGAAGCTGAACATACTGTTAAACCATGTATTTCTCTTATCGACGGCTTCAGATTTTCTAAGCTTATTATTGAAACTGGAATTAATTTAGGCAAATATGTCTGATCGTCTACGATTTGGGAAAGTCATAATTTTTGTGGAGACCATTTTTTATGCAATTTACGTTGAAGATTAATTCTCCAAATTCATTGCAAAGCATCATCTGCGATCTCATCGAATCAGCCTTTGAAAGGCAGCGTGAAGTGGCTGGAACTATGATAGCAGGCGCTGTTATGCAGCACCTTGTCGGAGCAAAGTTAGAGATTGCCTTACCTGGTGTGACGATTGAGCATCACGGTTTTTCCGTGGCTGATGCACCCGGCGGTAGAAAGGGCGATTTTCTAATTGGCGATGCGGCTATTCACGTCACCACAGCTCCCACGGATGCCCTCATCAGAAAATGTTGCGACAATCTAAATGAAAATTTTCGTCCCGTGATTATAACAACCCAAAGCGGCGCTTACGGTGCGGAAGCTCTGGCGAGAAACGCAGGCATTACCAAACGGATAGACGTCCTGGCCGTAGATCAATTCATTGCTACCAATGTTCATGAATGGAGCAAGTTTGTTCTTTCCCAGCGTCCCACAACGCTGCTTCAGCTTATTGAAGTCTATAACCGCATAATTGAGCAGTGTGAGACTGATCCCAGTCTAAAAATTTCAGCGGGATAGCGATCATTTTGGATACCTTTTCACCTGAGAAGCGAAGCGAAATCATGCGCCGGGTCCGTTCGGAAAATACTCGTCCCGAGATATTGATAGGTTCACTTCTTCATCGTTTAGGGTTTCGTTTTCGCAAACATCGGAATGATCTTCCGGGAAAACCGGATTTCGTCTTTCCCAAACACAGAGCGGCGCTGTTTGTACATGGTTGTTTCTGGCACCGTCATTCTAACTGTCCTCACGCTGATACGCCTGCATCCAGACAGGAGTATTGGTTGCCAAAGTTTACGCGTACCGTCGAGCGCGATCGAAAGAACCAAGAAGAGCTGAAGGATATGGGATGGAATGTCATCCTGGCATGGGAATGTGAGCTTCGTGATCTTGAGAGATTGTTAAATCGCCTTAAGCGCTCAATCTTGCGGGAATATGACAACACCGCCCAAATAGAATGCGCTGTGTTGATGGCAGCAGAAAAAAAGAAGGGGTTCAGGAAAGGCTGACCAACCGGAAAGGGTGAAATTCTGGGTCCGCAACGTGGAGCGTAAACCAACGTCTTTTTCACTGTAAGCAGGGAGCGACCGCTTTTATCCTGATTTTCTCTGTCAGATGGAAAACGGCGCCGTCCTGGCGGTGGAATACAAGAACAGCCGCGACTGGGATTTACCTGAAAACCATGAAATTCCGCTTCCTCTTGCCATCTCCTGCTATTTAACAACCTCGGGGCTTCCTTTCTTACCGGCCGCCGCCAGCGTGCGGATGGCCGCCGCAATGTCGCTGCTCAATCCCCCCAGCATCCTGCTGTGGGCGGCGATCAGGGCAGTGTAGGAATTTTCCCGGACTGGCTCGGCCAATGTTGTACCGCCCCCCTGTGATTGTCCGTCTGCCGTTGACCGTACCGACCAGATGGCGCCTAGCTTAGCCATCTCTCCCGGAACGGATTCAAAACGCATCACATCGATGACGACGCGGTAGGATGGAGATACGGACACGGACTGGGGAAATACGGAGACATAGGGCGAGCCCAGGAGCAGGGAAAGATTCTCCGCTACGACGCGGGCGATGTCGCTTTTCAGAGGTGAGGCCCAGCGGTTGAATTCGTCGATGGAAACCTGATTGGGGGCAGGACTCAGCACAAGCTGGGGGCGATCGACGGCTGCCGGTAAGGACACGGGACCTACGGTGATTGCGAGGATTGACGGCTCTGACACCGGTTTTGCAGTGGGGCTGAGCGTGTATAATCGCGTTGAGGTGGATGCGCATCCGACCGTAAGCACGGCCAGGGCGCAAAGGATCATAACGAGTGTGAACTTTTTCATCATGGTTTCTCCTGCGTTTTACCGCGAATAAATGCTTCCGGGTGGCTGTCCATGTATTCAACAAATACCTTCAAGGCGCGGGCGGCGCCGGATATCTCTTGCAAAGCCTCCCGCAGTTCCTGATTTGCCGGCGCATCCGGCCCAACCAACGTCTTGTCGGCATTGACCAGCGCGCGCTCTGCCGCGGCAACCGCTCGTTTCAGGTTTTCCAGGGTCGTTTTCGCTTCCGGTACTATCTCCGTATCGATACGTCCCAGGATCTTTTTGGCGTCTTTCAGCGTTTCATCAAGGGTGGCAATTGCCTTCTTCGCGTCTTTGCCGATATCGTCAAAGGGGATTTTTTCAATTTTATCAAGTATATTGGTGACCTTTAGCTGAAATTCCGCCAGACCGCTCGGCATTACCGGCAGTTGCGGGGGGTCATTTCCCCAGTCGATCTCGACCTTGGGAGCGCGGGGGAAGTAATCGAAGGCGATGTAAAGTTGCCCCGTGACCAGATTACCGAGGCGTAGTTGCGCCCGCAACCCCTGATCGATCAGATGCTGCATATTGCCGTGACGCTCCTGAAGCGTGGTCGGCCGGTTCCTGTTCAGCTTGAGAAGTTGGCGATTGTCGGCTCGTGAGAGGAAAAGATCCCGATAATATACGATCAGCACTCGTGGTTTGAGTGTACGAGCGACCGGGTCGTAATGAAAACCGACTTGCTTAACTTCGCCAATATCGAGGCCAAGGTAAGTAACGGGAGCGCCGACGGATAGTCCCCTTAATGATTCATGGAATATGAGCACATAAGGATCAGCCTCCATGTCTTGATTTTTCGTCGCCATTTCCCGGTTGTCAAAGAGAAGGAAGACCGTGTTTTCTGGTGCCTGTTCCGCATTCTGGGAGAAAGGGGGCGTCTCGAAGGCAATACCGCCGGCGAGTAGTGACGCCAATGATTGGGTATGGACGGCAAACCCGTTTGCCCCCATTGAGATGTCGATACCACTTGCCTGCCAGAACCTGGTGCCTTTGGTTACATGTTTGTCATAAGGCGCATTCACGAAGACCTTGATATCGACAGACTTGCCGTCTTTCGCAAGATCATAGCCGACGATCTGGCCGACATTCAGGCGCCGGTAATAAACAGGGGAGCCGAAACCCAGAGAGCCGAGGTTATCCGCCTTCATTAAGAACTGCCGTCCCGGCTCCGTGCTCGCTATGATCGGGGGTGTATCAAGACCTTTAAATTCCCTGTGCTTTTCCGTTGATTTTCCAGCTTCCAGTCCGATATAATTTCCCGATAGCAATGTGTTCATGCCGGAAACACCGCTCAAGGTGATGCGC
>DMAT01000089.1 GCA_003451635.1 Syntrophus sp. (in: bacteria)
GGCGAGGTGTTCCGGAAGCCATGAACGTTGACGACGTGGTTGAAGGTGAGGCACCGGCGCGGGTTCATGCGGAAGTCGGCGACAATGGCCCCTGTTGGACAGGCCTCAATGCACAGCCGGCACGCGGGCGGACAATGCGTCCCGTTCGTGGGTGTGTCGTACTCCAATTCGGCATCCACGATGAACGTGTGGATGATCACGAAAGTGCCGATGCCCGGGGCGCAGACGAAGGTGTTGCGGCCGATCTCGCCGACCCCGGCGCGGACGGCGGCGAGGCGGTCCGGGACACCGGAGGAAATCAAGAACCAGCGCCCGACCTGCATCCCTTTCCCTTCCAGAAACTGCCGCATGAGCTGCACCCGCGCCCCCCCGAGGCTTGTCGGCGGCTCGATGTAGGAGCGCGATTGGTACAGGCGTCCGATCTTGCCCACCAGCTCCTCGGGGAAGTGCTCCCGAACATAGTCGTACACCGCGACAATGATGGACCGAGCCCCCGGCAGGCGATCCTGCGGATCGACCCCACGCTCGAGGCGCAGGCCCGAATCTACCGCCCAGTCGTAATCATCGGCGCGTTCCTCCATGGACTGGGCGTACAAGGGGAAGGGCTCCGCCGTAGCGATCCCCACGCGGCTGTAGCCGAGAGCGAGGGCGTAGTCCTTTATTTCCTCCGACAGGGACATGAGATACCTCCGGATAAGAACCTTCTTTTGGAAAGGGCATTGTGGCGATGATCGCAAAACTTCATCTTTGCCGGTCTTCCACCTTGAGTTCCATGACGATACGGCCCCAGCCGCCGCATTTCACCCCTACATCGAAGCACCCCGTTCTCTTGAAACGCATCTCGTTCGGGTCGATCCCGGCCATGAGGAGTTCACCTGCCGCGAAGATGAGACTGGCGGCGGCGCTCAGGGCATAGATGCAGATCCGGTCGGGAGACCGTTTAGTGAGGAGGTTCCCTGCCCCGTCGAAGCATAGTTTGTCGCCCTTTTTATGCTGGCTGCTGCACCCGTGGGCGTCCACCACTTCGAAGACCATCGTTTTGCTCGTGAAGAGGGGCGCCTTCCCGAGGACATCCAGATTGCGGGGATTATCCATGAAAACCTTCATTTCCTCGTCGGTGTAGGCAAAGTGTTTCTGGATCGCATTCCCCATGGCTTCATCAACTTTCATCATCGACCTCCTTTTATTTATCGCCCCAGAAGTTGAAATCTTCCTGAATCAATCAGACCTTTCATGGATGCTACTAAAACTCCGGGGGCCGCATAGTCAGGGTGGCTCCGGATCAGCATGGCTGCCCGCGCCATTTGATCAAGCTCCTTCAACAGATCATTGCCATTGCAGTCCCTCCGGGTGCGACAAGGATGGGTGGCAAAAAGCAGATTTTCCGGATCGATATGCCTTTTCTTTACGTGCAGCGCCGCCAGTGTTTCGCAGTGACAGGGGTTTTTCGGATCGACGAGGCCGCATTTCCGGACCAGGAAGGCGGTGAGCTCTTTTTTCCCCCGGGAGAGCCGCTGTCTATAAGCGGCGGGTGTGAGTCCCAGAATCTTGGCGCCCTCGGCGCTTTTGACGCCGAAGATCTCTCCCAGGATAACGGCCAGACGGACCTCCCGCTTCAGGCAGAGGAGGAGAAAATGAACGCAGGCGAGCTTCGTCTCCTCCACAATGAGTTTATCCTCGGCGGCGATGAAAGAATCACCTCTCTTTTCCAGGAACCCTTCTTCGATCATGTGGACGCACTTGTCGAAGGTCATTTGCCAGCGCTCGGCCCGGCATTTGCGCGTTGTCAGCAGATGGTTGGAGGCAATGCTGTAGACCCAGGTCTCGAAGCGGCTCTCCCCTTTGAACGTGCCAAGGTGGGTGATGACTTTAACCAGGATCTCCTGTGCAGCGTCTTCCGCATCGGCAGGGATATAGAGCATCCGGATCGCCAGTCCGTAAATCTTATCCTGGATCCTCATGATGATCTCTTCGAGGACATCCTTGTCGCCGCTTTTGGCTTGTTCAACCAGTGTTTCCAGCGGCGCTGCCCCGGCATTCGATAACTTTGACATCTGTTTCACCTTTTTCTCGTTAGACAATTTCGGCTATTCATGTGTGACAAAATATTTGTCGGGAAAATAAAAATGGACTTCCTGCTTTCGTGAGTTCTTGACATCTGTATGATAAGACTTCCCTTTTTTGTAAAAAAAGAGTATATGGGCAACACTCCGGGGTGTCAATTGAATAGAAGAAAAATTATTTCTGAAAGGAGCTATTTACATGAAAAGCACATCGGTATCTCAACGTAGGAGCTTCAGGGTAGTGCTGTTTAGCACCCTGTTGCTGTTCTGTTTCCTTTCCACTGCCCTAGCTGAGGCGCCCATGGTCAAGACCCAGGCGCCGGGATACTATCGCATGATGCTGGGACAATTTGAGGTAACAGCCCTTTACGATGGATTTGTTGATATGGATGTAAAGCTGCTGAAAAATGCCACTGAAAAAGAGGTTCAGGTTTTACTTTCCCGCATGTT
>DMAT01000177.1 GCA_003451635.1 Syntrophus sp. (in: bacteria)
GTCAGAAAGCCGTGACGCTTCTTCTGGGCCTCATGGATAACCTTGCCTGCGATAACATAACTGCCATTCTCACAGAAAATACGGTCCGTTTCCTTAATGGTTTTCTCCTCGAGGGCGGCAGCGACGAGAAAGGGCTTGAATGTCGATCCCGGATCATAATTATCCGTTATTGCCTTATTTTTCCCGGTGGCAGGACCGCCGCTGGTGGAATAATTGGGATCAAAGCTCGGCTCATTTGCCAGGGCGAGGATCTCCCCCGTCCTGGGGTCCATGACGATTGCGTAACCGCCTTTTGCTCCCTTATCGGTTACGGGTTCCTTTAACTGTGTTTCCACCAGGTGCTGGATGCGGCTATCGATAGTCAGGATCAAATGATAGCTGGACGTCTGATCCGCCGCAGCTTTATCGATCTGGGGCTGGAGCTTTTTCCCTTTCGCATCGCGAACCCAGGCAAGGGTTTCAGGAACGCCCTTGAGATAGTCCTCGTATTTAAGTTCCAGCCCTTCAAGGCCTGTGGAATCAAGCCCTACAAAACCAAGAAGATGGCCGGCAAGCTCTCCATTTGGGTAAAAACGCTTTGGCTCCTTGACCAGAAAGACCCCTTCCACATTTAAGGCTTCGACTTTCCTGGCCTGTTCGGGGGGTATCCTTCTGGCCAGCCAGCAGAAATTCTTGGTGCTGGAGATTTTCTTGATAATGGTTTGTCGGTCAAGTCCGATCAGGGGGGCAACTTTATCGGCCGCATCTTGGGGATTTCTTATTTTTGAAGGATCGGCACAGACCGAATCGGCCATCACACTGGCAGCGAGTTTTTCGCCATTGCGATCGAAGATGATACCTCGCTCCGGCTGGATCTGAAGGGTCTTGATATGCTGTTTGGTTGCCAGGGTCTTTAATGTCTGCCCGGAGAGGACCTGTAACTGAAAGGCGCGGGTGATCAGGGCGATGAACAGGACCAGGAAAAAAACCAATAAGGTCACAATTCGAAACTTAAGCCATTTTTTTTCTTCCCGCATAATCCATACCAAGCAAAAATTTATTTAATTATGACGACCTGTTCCTTCTCAGGATGGGTCATCTGTAGCTTCTCCATGGCTATCGCCGCGATGCGTTGTGGAGATTTTAAGGTGGCAATCTCGACTTTCAGCTTTTTCTGTTCATCCATCATCCGTTCTTTGCGACTGATTTCTTCGGCAATCTGATATTCCAGCTTCGTCATCTGGAGATGGGAGGCGACGTAACAAAGGAGCACGGACATAAGCGCCAGGGCGGCAACGATGTAGACGGAATATTTAATCTCCCCGGTTTTCTTGCGTTCCTCTTGAACATTTCCCTTGAGGGCGTCACTGACAGCCATCTATTATGTCCTTTCGGCGGTGCGAAGTTTGGCGCTTCTGGCCCGTGGATTATCTGAAATTTCCGCATCTGACGGCGTAACGGGCCGACGGTAAACAACTCTGGCCTTTGACTGTCTTTGGCAATTGCAAATAGGGATATCGTGCGGGCAGATACAGGCATTTTCGTAGGAACGAAAGGAGGTTTTTACTATTCGGTCCTCCAGGGAATGGTAGGAAATGACCGAAAACCTGCCCCCTGTGTGGAGCCGGTCGATCCCATCAGTAAGGGCGGTCTGAAGACTGGATAATTCCTTGTTGACGGCAATACGAAGGGCCTGAAATGTCTTTGTAGCCGGATGCAACCGGTGTCCATGGAGTTTCTTTGGGATTACCGACAAAATTATGCTCGCCAATTCTGTTGTGGTTTCAATACTCTTTGTTTTTCGTTCCCCAACTATGGCCCTGGCAATTCTCCTGGCCATAGTTTCTTCGCCGTATTCCCGGATGATCTTCGCTAACGATGATTCCGGAAGGGTATTTACAAGGGTATAAGCGCTCGTTTGTTGAAGGCAATTCATACGCATGTCTAAAAGGGCCTCCTTCGAGAAACTGAATCCCCTCTCTGCCGCATCCAACTGATGAGACGACACCCCTAAATCCAGGAGGATGCCATCAACATGGTCAATGTTCAGGCCGACTAAGATATCGCCAATGTCGGCAAAATTCCCCCTTGCCAGTGTAACTCTGCCACCGAAGGGGTTTAATCGCTTGCCGGCTTCGTGGAGAGCGTCTTCATCGGCGTCGATGCCTATCAACAAGCCATCCGGAGCGCTTTCCTGAAGGATTTCAGCTGCATGTCCCGCACCGCCCACGGTCCCGTCTACATAGACCCCTCCTGCCTTGCAACCAAGGGAGGCGATGACTTCTCTGAGAAGGACCGGTTTGTGAAAAAACCCCATTTCATGGTTCCCTATCAAATTCCCAAGTTCGCCATGTAGTCCATGTAGTCGACCGAATCATCGCTCTGATCGCCCATTCTCTTCATCTCGCCCTCGAAACGTTCCTTGCTCCAGATTTCAACATTACGAAGCATCCCGACCAGCACGATGTCTTTCTCCAATTTCGCGTACTCCCTAAGATTGGGCGGGACGAGAACACGCCCCTGGCTGTCTATGGTACAATCTACAGCACTGGACATGAAAAAACGCTGGAAATCGCGCACCTGTCTGCGAAGGATGGATTGGTGCCAGACCTTCTCTTCGATGATCTCCCACTCATTTTGAGGAAAGACCATGAGATAGTCATTCATTTTGGTGATGACCATTTGGCCGTTGCTTTTTTCAGCAAAGACCTCTCTTAGCTTAGAGGGGAAAATGACTCTTCCCTTGTCATCAATGGTGTGGTAATATTGTCCCCTAAATACAGACATCGACGCCCTTCCTCCACAATACTCCACTTTGCTCCACGTGGTGCACTATAAATGAGGCGGATCAGGTTTGTCAAGGAAATTTTATTATTTTTTCCTTAGGATTTGGTACTTTGAAACGGCTTGATGGTGGTCAATCAGGGTCAAGGAAAACTGGTGGGATCCATTGTTGTTTGCTACAAAATACAAATAATCTACTCTTGCCGGATAAAGGGCCGCCGTTAGTGAGTCGATATCGGGGTTGGCAATAGGTCCCGGCGGCAGTCCCTTATTACGGTAGGTATTGTGCGGTGTGTCTCTCAATAGGTGGCTTTTTCTTATTTTGCCGTCAAAATCATCGAGATTATAGACAGCGGTAGGGTCACTTTGCAGCTTCATTCCTTTTTTCAAACGATTGTGGAATACTGCTGAAACCAGGGGCTTTTCATCCTTGAAACCCGTTTCTTTCCCAATAAGAGAGGCAAGAGTGACGACCTCCGTGATGGTCATTCCCATTGCTGCCGCCCGCTGGCGCAAGTCGGGGGTAAATCTTTTCCAGAACTGCTGGTTCATGATCTGGATGATTTCTTTTGATCCCATGGAGCGGTCAAGTTTGTATGTCTCCGGGTAGAGGTATCCCTCCATGGTCTTCCCGGGGACGTTAAGTGTCTTCACGAAGTTCTGATCAAAGGCCAGCTTGAGAAATGTTTTTTCAGGAACTAATTTATTTGCGGCCAGACGGGCGGCAATTTCTTTGACCGTGAAATCCTCGGGGATAGTTATCCGATAGAACTTAGTGTCTCCCTTAACCAATTTATCAATGATATCAACGGGCGGCATCGCACCAGAAAATTCATATTCCCCGGCCTTGATCTGCCTGACTGCGCCTTTCATAATGGCCAGGGTATAAAAAAATGGTTTGTTTTCAATGAGCCCGGCATTGTCAAGGATATCAATAATTTTCAGGAATCCTGTCCCGCGGGGGATATCAATCAGGATCGTTTTTGATGATGGTCCGACGGGTTGATTGGCAAAGTTGACAAAAAGCAGGCTGCTCAAAATGAGCAGGCCAAGAATGAATAAAATCGCTGGTTTGCTGTATAAGATCCGAAACAGTTTCATGGCTGATGCGAGTTAATCCGTTTGCCGGGGGGGGATTGATTTCAGATAATCCTGAAGGATAATGCTGGCCGCAAGTTTGTCCACGACTTCCCTTCTTTTCTCTCGTTTCATGTGAGAACGCATGAGGATTTCCTCCGCTTCTTTTGTTGAAAATGCTTCATCCCAACGGATGATTGGTAACTGTAGGTGCAACGCAAGAATTGCCGCAAAGCGATTGACTTTTTGACACTGAATGCCCTCGGCGCCGTCCAGCCGGACCGGATAACCAATAACAATCCTTTCGGGGCAATATTTTTTTACAAGAGCGGTGATAGACTCTAAATCTTTGTGCCTGTTTTTCCTCACGACTACAGCGACGGGCTGGGCGATCATTCCCATTTCATCCGATACGGCAACCCCAATCCGTTTCTCACCGTAATCGAGACCGATAATTCTCATCACATGACTCCATCAAGGTCAATTTTATTATATGGTTATACTTTTTTTTTCAAGATAAATTATCCTTTCGTCATTTCTCCTTGACATTTCCGGCCCCCCTTATATAATCCTCCGCCAAGCCGGAGTGGTGAAACTGGTAGACNNGACGCAGGGGACTCAAAATCCCCCGAGGGCAACTTCATGACGGTTCGATTCCGTCCTCCGGCACCAAATGATTAAAAGGGCTTACACTCTTTTTAGAGGATAAGTCCTTTTTTTATTAAGATTCAATCAATGTTGTTGACTTAAGCACCATGATTCTCCTAATATTAGCAATAACTATAAAGAAAGGAAATACTTAAATACGCCATGAAAGGAATTATCTTAGCTGGTGGCGCGGGCACGCGCCTCTATCCCATCACCAGAGTAATCAGCAAGCAACTACTGCCGATTTACGACAAACCGATGATCTATTATCCTCTGTCGATCCTGCTTTTGGCGGGAATCAGAGAGATATTGATCATATCAACTCCGGAAGACCTGCCCCTTTATCGGAGATTATTGGGAGACGGAGCTCAATGGGGCATTGAATTCACCTATGCCGAACAACCGAAGCCCGAGGGGTTGGCCCAGGCCTTCATCATTGGTCGGGAGTTCGTGAAAAAGGACAAATGCTGCCTGATCCTCGGGGATAACATTTTTTATGGACACGGTTTGGTCAGACTCCTCAGAAAGGCGGGGGAGAACGAAAAAGGAGCAACCGTCTTCGCCTATTGGGTGAAAGATCCGGAACGCTATGGCGTCGTCTCTTTTAATAGTGAAGGCAAGGCCGACACTCTTGAGGAAAAACCCAAAGCCCCGAAATCCAACTGGGCCGTGACGGGTCTATATTTCTATGATAACCGGGTCCTGGACATTGCGGCCGGGCTGAAACCCTCCCCACGGGGAGAACTGGAAATCACAGATGTCAACCGGGCCTATCTCGAATCCAAGGAACTGAAAGTGGAAACCCTTGGCCGCGGCATTGCCTGGCTGGACACGGGCACCCATGAATCATTGACCCAGGCGTCAACCTTCATCGAGGCGATCGAAAACAGGCAGGGCCTCAAGGTGGCCTGCCTGGAAGAAATCTCCTATCGGATGGGACATATTGACGCCGCGCAGATCCTGAAATTGGCCCAACCGATGATCAACAACAGTTACGGGCAGTATCTTATCAATATGGTCAAAAGGGATGTCTGAATGGTTCTTTATCCGTGGTTAAAGACTTAAGCTTCAGTTACAACCGTCCGGAGATAATGATTCCCCAGTGAAGGGCTACCCTCATATAGAGGCAGGCAGCGAGGATTAGCGTCAGGGAGCCCAGTACCAGCCAGTCCCTTCCCGTAGTCTGCGGTTCGTAGTAGCTGGTTCTGGGTGCGTCGGGTCGAAAGCCCTTCGACTCCAATGCCATGGCCAGGAAGTTCGTGTACCGCATGGCGGAGATGAATATGGGGATGGACAGGGGGGCAAATCTTTTAAAACGGCCGAAAATATTTTTCGAGTCCAGATCAAGTCCTCGGGATACCTGTGCCTGGACAATGGTAGCCCCGGCATCGGCAAAAGTCGGCGCCAGGCGGATGGCGGTGGCAAGGGCAAAAGCCACTGGATAGGGAATACCGAGGCGAATCAGGCCGTTGGTAATTTCCTCGTTTTTCGTCGTGGCTAAAAGCAGCAGCCCGGCGCTGACAAAGGTCGTCAGTCGCAGGCCCATGGCAAGCCCATAAAGGAGGGATTCTCTGCTGACTTCGAGACCATGCCATTCCAACAGGATTGTCTTGCCTTTAATAAAAAATGGCCAGAGGACGACGCTGAAGACAAAAAGCAAGACGAGGAGAAAACGGAGTTTCCATAAAACTTTTAGTGATTTAGCAGCCGTGAAGATAGCCAGTACGCTGGCGAGGATTCCAGCAATGAACAGGGGATGATTGAAGCATAGGCAGACAACAAAAATCAGCAGGACCCCGCCAATCTTGGTGCGGGGGTCGAGGCGGTGGAGCCATGTTGCCCTATCATTATAAAAGGTCAGATTCATTTTCGAAAGTCCATGTCGTAAACGCTAAAATGACCTGGGTGAAACAGCCTCGCTCTTGAGTTCCTTTACCATGTCGTTCAATGTCATCGCGGCCAGACCAAGACGATTTCTGAGGCGGATAAGATCGGAAGGCGCCAGCGAGGCTGCGGCCAGCATGGTCTCATCGGAAAAAACCTCTGATGTCGGTCCATCAAGGAGTATCCTTCCCTCCTTCATCAGGATGCTGCGCCGGGCGTAGGCCTCGGCAATCCACATGGCATGGGTGATGACAATAATCGTGTGTCCCAGCTGGTTGAGTCGTTTCAGCATCTCCATCGTGTCTAGTTGGTGGACATAATCCAGCCCCGTTGTTGGTTCGTCGAGGATAATTACGGCGGGTTTGACGGCAAGGATTGACGCTACCGCCACGCGCTGCCTTTCTCCCCGGTTCAAAAGAAAGGGGTTTTTATCCTCGAAGCCGCTCAGGCCCGTGGCGTCGAGAGCTTCCGCAATATTACGTTCCAGCGTCTTTCCATCCATCCCCAGAATGCGCGGTCCGAAGGACACTTCCTCCCCGACGGTGGGGGCAAATATCTGGTGATCGGGGTTCTGGAAAACATATCCCACCTCTCTGGGCAGCTCGTCGCGCCGGTAACTGTTGACTCGTCGGCCCCGGACAAGCATGTATCCTGTTGTGGGTTTAAGGAGGCCGTTGAAGTGCTTTGCCAGGGTTGTTTTGCCGGAGCCGTTTTGCCCCAGCATGGCCACGAAATCTCCTTCGTGAATAATAAGATCGATGTCATTCAGGGCGTTTGTGGAGCCGGCCGGGTATTGGTATGAGAGGTTGCGAGTCTCCAGGATAACCTTGCCGTGATTTAGTACTGATATGTTCCGGCCTTCCGGGCGGCGGGGGCGAAGCAGACCTTGGTTCTCAATCTCCGCCAGCGCGGCATCAACCGTCAGGGGTTGGCCGGGCCAGTTCATCTCCTGGAAGAGGGCGATCGTTGCCAAGGGCCGGATGCCGCAGGATTCGATAAGAGATGAATCCGTCAGGATTTCCGCAGGCCTTCCCTTTGCCAAAAGCTGTCCGTCTCTCAAGAGCCATATTTGATCCGCCTGCACTGCCGCCTCGGCGTCAAGATCGGTCACAACCAGGGTCCGTTCCTGGGTTCTCAGCCTTCTGATCAGGGAAAGGATATGATGGCGGCCTTCCGGGTCGATGTCCGTTGTAGGCTCATCCATGACGAGGACCGGGGGCTCCATTGCCAGCACGGAACCGATGGCCAGGCGCTGTTTCTGTCCTCCCGAAAGGGTGGCCGTGTCCCTTCTCAGCAGCTCTTCCAGGCCGACCACTCGCAAGTAAGCATGAATCCTCTCTTCCATGGCAGCCTTTGGGAGACATTGGTTTTCCAGTCCAAAGGCCATTTCAAGTTCTACGTTGGTTGAGAAGAGTTGAGCTTCAAAGTCCTGAAGGACGATCCCTACCGCCCGTGCCATGTCGGGGACACTGTTTTTGCCTGCCTCCATCCCCTCAGCCATGACCCTGCCCACATAATCACCCCGCAAGAAACGGGGGACGAGACCGTTGATTGCGCAGCAGAGGGTTGATTTTCCAGCGCCACTATGGCCCATGACCATCGTGAAACTGCCCCGGGACATTTCCCCGGAGATATCCTGTAAGGCCGGCGCGGTGGTGTTCTGATAGGAAAAGGAAAGATGGTCAAAGACAATTGATGAAGTCATGAAGACCTCATAGGAGCAGGCTTCCTCCCATAATCAGACAGGTTGCCAGCCAAGAGACGACGGTCCATGACAGCCCCGGCACGAAACCGCCAAAGACGCCCAGAATGCACCCTGCCGCCACCAGCCAGGCGCCGAATGAGGCCTTCATCCCGGTGTTGGCGGCGGATACGTCCATGACCTCGGGCCAGAAGAGACGCAACTGGTTCTTGGTAACATCGAAAACGGCGGTCAGGAGCAGGATCCCGATGAGAGAGCCGATGAAGTTGTTGATGGTGATGATTTTGGAGATGATCGCGTAAGGGACCATGCCAATGGCATCGGCGAAGGCGCCAATGACGACTGCCGCTGCAGCTCCGGAAATGAAGGCAATGACAATGTATGTGAGCCAGTTGCGAACACTTTTGGCATCCCATACATAGGCCCCGCTGGAGACGGGAACCAGGGTTGTCCAGAGAGCGTAGGGAAGGTATCCCATCAGGAAATTACCTATGAAACCGGCTATGGAGACGGGACTGAGGGTGCCGCCGAAGATGTCGCCGATTACATTACCGATGGCCAGACCCCATGCCCCTGCCGGTCCGAAAAGGAAACCGAAGGTCATGGGAAACACGCCTGCTACCCGGACCTCGGTGACACCGGGAATAATGGGAACAACCGTTTTGAAGGCGATGAGGGTTGCCGCATAGATGGCCGCGCAAACGGCTGTGAGAACAATCATCCGGGTGTTCTTCCACATCAGCAGGGCATGTTGCATCTGGCAGACCTCTCCTATGCCGAGTTTCTTTTTCTGCGTCTATAGTTTGATGGTGATTTTGTCAACAAAAATAGCCCTGCACGCCGAACGAAGGCTTTCCGCTTACCCTTTGCCGGAAGGTGAATTCGACATTTTTAAAACCTTTTCGAGACTCTTGTCATAATCGTATATATCATCCCGGAAATGGATATGACCGCGGGTGTCAAACCATGCAGTCATATAGATTACATAGACAGGGATGGGCTTAGGAAGGTTGACCACCTGTCTTTTTCCTTTTTTTATTTCCGTAAGAAGTCTCGTTTTCGACCACGCAGTGTCGTCTCTCAAAACCCATTCCCCCAAATCATAGGGCCTTTCCACCCTGATGCACCCGTGGCTGTACATGCGCTTTGACCGTTGGAAAAGTCCTTTTTGTGTCGTATCGTGAAGATAGACGTCAAACTGGTTGGGAAACATGAATTTGATCCGGCCCAGGGGATTGACGCCCGTATCCTGGATCATCCGGTAGGGGAACTTCTTGGCATTGACTGCGGCCCAATCGATGGTCTTGGGATCGATTTCCTTGGCCTTTGTAGTCCAGTTGCTATAAATGCGAATGCGCTTTTTCGTCAAGTAATCGTGGTCTTTCTTGACCTTGGGAATCATTTCTTCCGCGACGATGGAATTGGGGAGATTCCACGTCGGGTTGAGTTCCAGGTAGCTCATATTGTCCATAAAGACGGGCGTTGGCTGGGCCGATTTTCCGACCACGGTTTTCATGGACATTACGGTAATCTGGTTTTCCACGACAAACAGACGGTAATCGGGAATGTTCACCATGACGTAACGGGGGCCGAGTTCGTCGGGAAGCCAACGCCATCTTTCCATGTTCCATTCGATCTGACGGATCCGTTTCTCAACGGAGAAGTTCAATGCCTTTCTGGTTTCTTCAGCCATGACGCCGTCGGCATTAAGACCATGTCGTTCCTGAAATCTTTGCAGCGCTCCCTGCAGACGACCGTCGAAATGATCGTTTATTCCCAGCGCCGCCGCATCAAGATCGCCGGAGATGGCCAAACGGTGCTTGAGGAGGGTAACTGCATGGCCCGTGCTTCCCTTTTTGATTTTTGTTTTTTCCGGGATGGTAGCCCAGCCGCCGGCGGCGGCAAGCTGGCGGTAATTAGCCAGTTCCGTCCGTAATTGTGCATAAGCCGGATACCGGGGGGGGAGGTTTTTCAAGGCACCTTCCACGTTTTTCTTGTCCAATGCCTCGGTGAGAACCTGGACAAGGTCCACGGAGCGGCGATAGGGAATCCATTGATAAAACCATTTCCCCGGATCGAGGCGACCCTTGGATACATGGGTGCCGTAAGCGAAAAAGGCATCCGTCAGCATCATGTCCAGATCGGCCCATGTTTCCACGGCGCTGGAATTGCCACCGTTTTGACGCTGCTTGACCTGGACGAGCAGTGATTCTATCTGATCGATTCGGTAGTCGGCGGGATTAAGTCCTTCCCGGTCTGCCTCCTTGAGGACCTGAATGAGTTTCTGGGACTGGTCGGAGACCATTTTGTCGCGAATCCAGGCGGGCTGAAACTGGCGCTCGGTGTAAAACCGCTCCCGCAGCGGGACGGCGCCTTTTGCAGATTTAATGAATCCATTCCCGACTTTCAGGCGGTTCAGGATGGCCTTTTGGACGTCCGTGTATGTCAGCATTTCCAGGGGGGAAGGACCGTTTACGGGTTTCAGGGAAGTACCGACCGGCGGCACCTGGTTCTGAATCGTTTTTTGACTATTTTGGGAGGGCGTGTCGGCAGCCCGAGCAGCTATGGGTATCCA
>DMAT01000293.1 GCA_003451635.1 Syntrophus sp. (in: bacteria)
TCTTGGGGGTTTGACGTTTTCCTGCAAGGCGCAGTAATAACCGTGTTTCCAGGCGCTGATGTTTACTTTGGCCCCGACAGGCAAACCGGACAACAGGAAATGCCCGGATTTGTCCGTGCGGACGGCCTTCTTTGTCCCCTGTATCCGTACATCGGCCCCGGTTACGGGGCCGTGTTCGTCGAGAATCTGCCCGGATATGGCATCACCGGAAGCCGCCGGCGTCTCCGTCTGCCAAAGGAAAACGGAAAAAGCGAACGCGACCATTACAAGCAGAGCCAGGGCGTACGGATATCCGCCTTTATGCTTATCTGTTATCCTGCTGCTACGTCTAATATTCAGATCCTCAATTGTGACGGTTTCCCCACCCCATCCCTCCTCTTGAGGAGGAAGGAGTTTGAGAACTTTTTCCTGGCTCCTTACTTCTGATCGGCGACATCCCATATGTAGGCCGGTGTCGGAGGCGCCTTGCCATCCGGGCCGCCAGGGTACACACAGGTAGAGGGGGTCGAGATGATGATCTTCTCGCCGGGCTTCCAGTCAACCTTCCTGTCTAGTTGGAGCACCGAATTTTTAAGGGTTGTACCTTTTTTCAGCCAGGCCCAGCCGGTGACTTGACCGGAAGCGTCGATCCGCTTCACCGTAGTGTAAGAATTGCCGATGTCCCCGGTGCCGGCCTTCAGGTTAATGATAGTCCCGGCACGGTCATCGTTTTTAACGCTTTCAATGACGAGCGGGCTTGTGGACAGCTCTTGCTGTTTGGAATCCCCGGCGATTGTTTTATCGGCCGTCTTCCAGGCCACGGACGACCAATCTTTGGGAAACGGCGTCGGCGCCGGCCGGTGGTGGTTCGCATCATCATCCGCGACATCGGCTGTCAGGGCCAACTGGAATCCGTAGCAACCGCCACTGGGACATTCCATGGCTTTGACGGACCACTGGCATACAGCGTCATCACCCTTAAAGTCTATGACCGTCTGATCGCCTGCGTAAACGCAAGTCCCCCCCTTGCCGCCGGTATTATCCTTCCATTTACAAAAGGAGGGCGGTCCGCAGGATTCCTTTAGGCCCTTGTCAAATTGCTCCTTGAAGCCGGTGTCGGTCAGGTCTATCGTCACTTCCAGGATGCCGCTTGCCGGGTCATACTTCCTGCCCCACTGGGCAGGCCAGGCGTCGGCGGGGGTCGTAATCAGGGGCGTCGTGCGCAGGACAAACCCGTCTTCCTTCTCCGTGCCGACGCGGATCATCTTCACATTGGCCTTTAAATCGCCATCGGCAACGCTTTTCCCTATGAATAATTGAAAAGTGACTTTGGATGTCGCCTTGGCGTAGAGGAGAAAGAAATTATATGTTCGACCCTTTTCAAAGACATTTTTAAAGGTAGCCGGTTCTTTCGTCTTTATGTTTTTCAACTGTTTATCCGCGCTGACCGTAGTATCTATGTAATATTTCCCGTTATTGGCAACCAGGATGCTGCGCTGGGCGATGCCCGTGCCCATCATGCGGATGCCTTGTTCCTCGCCGGCGCGCTCACCGCTGTTCAGGTATTGTCTGTAAATGGGCACCCCGTAACAGTTGCGGTTTTCACACTCACTGTTCCATTTATCTCCGCAGCCGCCGAAACTTTGCTGCGCACACCCGGGGATGATGACGGCCGTCATGTAATCATAAGGCGACTGCAAGCAGGTCTCCTCGGAGAGACATTCGAGGGTCTGGACCGTGGCGTCGAAATACTTGTCCGTATTTATGGCGATCGTTCCCCCGGCATCGTCCGCTCCCGTTCCGATCTGCCGCGGCTGTGCCCCCTGCAAGCCGCTCAGGGAGCCGTCGTCGTCGTTCAGTTCCGTCTGACGATCAACGTCGGTGAAGCTGTCGGCAAACAATTCCTGGGGAGCGCCCGGCGGATAGGTGCAGTATTCCGCCTTGACCTTGGCGACATCGACTTCCGATGTCCCGGCTTTGAAGAGGGGCACGATAATGAAATGACGGATGTCGACATCGTTAAAGAACAGATTCCGCGAGTGAAAGGCTGGCGGGTAATAGAAGCCGTTGGGCTGCTTCCAGCCGATGGCCGCGTTGGGCAGGATGCACCGGCCTTTATAGGGGTCCTCCTTGGCTCTGGGGATGCCCTGGGCGCGCCAATATAAATATTGGTTATTGTTACACGTGCCGGGAACGATATGCTTGTCGAGAGTGGGATCGCAACCGTCGATGGGTGCTTTCTTGATGTGCAGAAAGGCGTTCGACTCCTGGTAAACCGGACCGTCATAGATGTTGTAGAGGCGCTGGTAGACGGAAAAGTTGTCAATGGGGATGACGACCCCTTCGTCCCGATTATCTTTGCTCGTATCCTGCAACCGGCAGTAAGAGGCCGGGGTGCCCTCCTTGCATCTGAGCTTATTGTCCTGATGGGGATTTACCGGACCGGCATTGGTGGCATAGAAATTATTATCCTGCGTGTGGCCGACGAAAATACTGTTCCTCGTCAGGGCCCAGTATTGATTCATAACCTGATCCCAACTGCCGCCGGAAACCATGGTGAGACCGCCGTTCAGTATGTCGGTAAGGGCGCTGTCGGTGAACAAAAACCAGTTGGTGCGGAGCCATATCGCGGCATAGTTCTGCTGCGCCCAATGGAAGGAGGAGGTGTAGGAATCGATGACGCTGACCGCGCAGTCCCGTGTGTTCCCTTTGGTACACATGAAGTCTTTGTCTTCACATTTGGGATTCTTCTCTACATCGCAACGCACCGGCTGCAGCGTTGCGCCGGACTGGATGTCGGGGTATAACTCATTTTTCGGATCATGCTGATCCTGGATGTCGTAATACTTTGCGAAGGGGTTGGTGATTGCTTTGAACGCCTGTGGATCATTCGGCTGATCAGGGGTGTTGACGCCCTTGCACACGCCGGTGGTATCGATGGTGATCAGGGAATGCTGAGCCGTGGAGCAAAAATTGCCATGGAAGGATTTCATCGGCGCTCTTCCCGGGGTCTGGCGCTGAATTCCCGCATAGCCTTCCCAGGACTGACTTCTGGAAAGGCCGCTGTTTACAGCCGGGGCGAACCAGTAGCCGGCGCCGCAGGCGCCGGCGCCCACGGCCATATTATTTTCAAAGTTGTTATACCCATTCATGATGAAAAACACACTGGGATGGATATAATCGCCCCCATAGGCAAGATACTGGTTCTTCCTTGGATCATTGTTTGCGTAATCCGTGGTTTTGGCGATGACGCCGGGGACCTTACGGGGATTGTCCGGGTAGTCGACGGCGGGGCGGGCATAAATGCCGATGTTGCCCTGCAGGAGGTTCAGTGTTTCCGATCCCTCGGCAAGAAAATAGCCGTGGCCGATCGATTTATAGCCGACGTTTCTATTCAGCATCACCCCCTGGGTGCCCCGGATCTCATACCAGCGCGTCATGGAGTCCCATGATGAGCAATCGGCCACAAAAGTTTCCCGCGGCGCCTGGCGGACCATGTGGAAGTTCACCGGGCTGTGGGCCATCCGTCCCCCCTGGCCCAATTGATAGAATTCGACGCCCTGGAGCTGGTATTGCTTCGCTCCCTGCCGGACGATGGTATGGCCGCCGAAATAACTTTTGTCCGGAAGTTTGTCGTTGAATTTGTCTCCCCCGGAAACAACCCTGATATTGCGGGATAAAAGCGCCACGGCGGCCCTGGTTTCCACGGCGTCGGCTACCTTATCCTTGATGCCGGGCGGCATGTCCGCCTTTGGCACGGGGTATCTTGTCCCGTTATGTGGATAAGCGATTTTTCCCTTCAAGGTGATGGTGGATGTTTTCTTCTCAAGATCCACGGCGATTTCCTTGATGGAGAGGAGCTCGGAATGGCCGGGCAGGTAGTCTGTTGTCGTCAAAACGATCTGATCGTCCTGCTGCCAGTCCACCACCCGGTCCAACACGAGTTTATCTCCATCTTTTTCGACGTTTCCATTCAAGCGAGCCCAACTGATCCCCGACGGGTCCATGTCCATGACCCGGTAATTCTTGACAACCTCGTAGGCGTTCTTCACCCCTGTTCCTTTTATCGTGATAATCGCATGCTTATCGGTGGGATCATCCTTCAATTCTTTAATCGTTAATACTTCGGAGGTGATAGCGGGATTGGTCATATCGAAGATCAATATCTTTTCTCCCGGTTTCCAGTCGGCAAATCTGCTCAGCTCCAGGGTGGTAGCGCCTTTTGCTACAGGGTATTTCAGCAGGGCGGATTTATTCACATCGGCATAGGTCGCCCCCTTTTTGCCGAACATTTGGATGGCTCCCCCGTAAGAAACCGCTATTGCCTTGCGACCGAAGTAATAATCACCGTCATTGAAACCCTCACTCCCTGCCGGATAGGTGGGGAGATTTTCATACTTGTAAAAATAGTCTGTAACGATTTTATCTTCCGGCGTCCCTTCCGGGGCCGGCATTTTCACCGGGGCTTTCCCGCTATCATTCCATACATTTTCGGGAACACCGCAGCGGGTCTGTTTGCAGGTGATGCCTTTCCCGCTGTCTTCTCCATAGAGATAAAAAGTAACGATATTTTTGATATTGCCTGTCCCGACGGGTTTTTCCGGCGTTCCCACGAGGAGGCTCCCGCGATTTTCGACGAGGATGGATTTGACCCAGAAATCGATGGTGGCGTCAGCGAAGATGAGCCGGCCGCCGCTGTGAATGTTGACAAAACCGTAATTATAGCTTCCCGCTGCCACACAGTAGGGCTTGGTGACCTCGAAATCCGCCCCCGTTCCGGTCGGCAGGGGGATGCACTCCTCGGCCAAGGCGGCCGTGTTCAGAGGGCAGATCAACAAGGCCATTATCATCAATAACCCGACAACCGCCTTTATGAACGGAAATGCACCTTGAGGGATATCCTTTGCCTTCATCTTCATTCCTCCTCACAGCATGCTTATTTCTTCCCCGAGTAGGCCCTTCCCTCCGGTCCTGTCAGCCAGGGTTTGATGTTGATGCCTTGTTCCGTATCCCCCATGATCATGTTCAGGTCGGGGGGAGCCTTGCCCCACCAGTTGTTCCGGGCGTCGACGTAGATCGTCGAGCGGACCTGGGCGGCAAAGTCGTTATTGACGATGTTGTTGTTGCTGAACTTGGGCCGGGCATTGCCGACAACGGTAATGGCCCCTTCCCCCCTGTTTTCCGTCAGGGTGGAGAAGGAGACGGTGGGGGCGGCGTCATTGCGGCAGTAAATGCCGCCCTGGGCGTTGCGGGATATGAGACTGTAGGAGATTTCCGGCGCGCCATAAACAATATCCAAGGCAATATCAGCATATTGGATAATTGCATAGCTCAGGGCCGAATTGATTGTTGTTTTCTTGCCCCATCTGACGGCGCTGGCATAGAATCCCGGTGACGGCGAGGCGGCGGAGGCGGTGAAGATGATGGGGTTCTCCGGCGTGCCCTTGGCGATGATACCGCCGTCTTCCACGACAATGGCCGTGTTCTGGTCATAGCGCAACACTATTCCCGGTTCGATGTAGAGGGTGGCCCCACCGTCGATAACAAGATTCTTTGCGATCCCGTAGGGGCTATTGGAAAGGATCAGATGGGCGTCGGCCTTGAGGTGGCCCCCCAGGGAGGAACCGAGAATGGGCAGGGCGGTGGGTTTCCCCTCCGGGTAGGGGGCGTTGAGGACGGACCGGATATCGATCCGGCCCTTCAGCGTAGCAAGTATTTCCAGTCCCTTGGCCGATCCCCACCAGTTGTTCAGGGCCGAGACGGATTCCCCGGTCATGGAGCCGGCGAGGTTGTAAGGTCGATTGTCGATGATGTTGTTTTCCGTGATCATGGCCTGGCTGTTTTTGACGTCGATCCCCGAGGCGCCGTTGCGGGCAATCAAGTTTCTCGAGATGTTTGGGGCGGCTCCTTCTGCTAATATTCCCTCCTTGAGGTTGTCCTGAATCCGGTTTTCCGTGAGGACCGGCTGGGCTCCGTCCCTGATGATTACGGCGGCTTCAGAGTTTTTCAGGATGGTGTTTTTGACCAGCCGGGGCTTGGCGAAGCCGCCGGAAATCTTGACGGCTGTGCCGTTGACCGAGAGTTCACAGGACTCGACCAGGGGCGACGATGATTGCAGGCTAAGGGCGGTGGCGGCATTCTGGACCCGGTTGAACTTGAGGGAAATCTCCTTCTCCTTGACGTTGCGGAAAATGATTCCCTCCCAGGACTTTCCCGGCGTCGCCGTATCCCAGGAGATTACATGTTCCCCGTCTCCCTGGGCGACGAGGCCCCCTTCGATAACAAGGGCGGGACCCTGGGAGCGGATCTCCGTCCCCGCCTCGATGGTGAGGGTGGCCTTGTCCTTAATAATGACAGTGTTTTCAATAATATAGGGGCTGGCCCCGGCGTACCAGGCGGTGTCCTTCTCGATGGTCCCGGAGACGGGCGTCGGTCCCGGGGCGACGGGAATGCCTGTTCCTGCGGCGCGATCGCTTTCGTTTCCCGCCAGGTCAACGGCGCTGATCTGGTAGTAGTAGGTCTGGCCGTTCACGAGCTTTTCATCCCGGAATTCCGTGACCTCCGTCCGGGCGATTTCCTGGTAGCCGCTCAGCGGCGTCAGGCTCCGGTAAACCCGGTAACCGGCCAGGTCGGGATCGGCGGATTTTTCCCAGGAGAGGAGCACGGCGGTGTTCCGGCCGACGAGGCGCACTGATTTTGGTTTGTCCGGCGGCGTGGTCTTCAGGGTCACGGAGCCGACGGCGTCCACCCACTGGGAGGTATTGCCGGCGTCATCGGCGAGGAAGCCAGTGATGATGGCCTTCCGCACGTTGTCTCCCGGGACGACCCGGTAAACGCCGAGATAAACGCCGGGCTCGTTAGGCTGCTCCTGCATGTCGATATGCTTTTTGAACTCGCCGATATCAAATGAGGCCTGCATCTTCGGGGTCCCCTGAATGACGACCCGGATTTCGTCCCCCGCCTTCTTGGGAAGATTCTTTGTGTCCTGGACGAGGATGGTGATTACCGGGGGCCGCTTGGCCTCGGCAATGGTCGGCGCCGGGATGGTCAGAACCATTCCCCGGAAGAGGTCGTCGCAGGCCCGGAGGAGCTGGATGTCCCGGACGTTCATGGCGGTGGCGATGACTGTGGCGACGAGGCCGATGGGATTCGTCGAGATCCCCCCTTCATGGATCCGGGCCACATGTTCCCCCGTCCAGAGGAGTTCTCCTGTCCGGGCGTCGTACATGCGGAGTTTGGCCCCTACGGAGACCTGAGAGTAAAGTACGGCAAAAAGTTTGTCAAAATTCAATATTTCCCCGTAGATAACGGCATCGGTCCCCAGGATCTTGCCCAGGTCCGTTGCCGGGGTCTGGTTGATAATGGCGGCGTCCGTCATTCCCGCCTTCTTGAGGAGGTCATCCACCCGCCAGAGTTCCATGTCGCGGAAATTCGTGGAACTGAAGTGATTATAGAACCCCCGGCGGACCTCCTGGGAGCCCTGCTGGCTGCTGGAGAGATTGACAAAGGGCAACACGGCTACGGTCCGGGGCTTCGCCTTTTCCATGGCCGGGTAGACCTGGTATTTCCCGTCGAAGAGCTCACGAAGCTGGGGGGTGATGATCGTGCTCTTCGTGGCCACGGTGCAGCCCGATAACATGAGAAGAACCCCTAAGAACAACATGACTAATGAAAATCTCTCGGGTAAAATCTTCACGGCAGCTCCTCCTCAATCACTAATATTTAGAAGCTTTACTCTTCTGCATCAATAAGTCATCTGCGGAATTCGGTGTGTTCGATATAGTCCCGCAGGGCCAACTGCCAGAAGCGCAGGATGTTTCCCGTGGCATCGGTGAACTTCCGGGTGCCAAGGACGCTGTATGCCGGTCGTGACGCCGGCAGGTTGAGATCTTTTGTCTGAATGGGTTCAACGGCAACATGCTCAAGTCCCGCATATTCCAGGATCTTCTTCGCGAAAGTATGCCAGGTGCAGGAACCCCGGTTGGTCACATGAAAGATCCCCTGGCAATGCTGCTCCAGGAGGACCTGGACGGCGGCGGCCAGATCCCGGCTGTAGGTTGGCGAGCCGGTCTGATCATCGACGACACGCAGGGTATCTGTCTGTCTTGCCTTTCCCAGAATAGTCTTGACAAAATTCTTCCCCGAGCGGCCATAAAGCCAGGCCGTGCGGATCAGGAGATAATTGTCGCAGTATTCCTGAAGATACTTCTCCCCGGCGGCCTTGGATTGGGCGTAAATGCCGCGCGGCGAGGGGACGTTGTCTTCGAGATAGGAGGTTCCCTTGGTCCCGTCAAAGACGTAATCCGTACTGAAATGGACAATCCGGATATTCTTCTTTTCGCAGGCGAGGGCCACATTTCTGACCCCTTCGGCATTTACGGCGAAACACGCGTCCCCGTCCTTTTCGGCCCCGTCAACATTGGTGTAGGCGGCGGCGTTGATAACAACATCGGGTTTTATCTCGGTGATTACCTGGCGGCACGATTCGGGAGAGGTGATGTCGAAATCCCCGACGTCCTTACCCGTCACTTCGTGAGCGACGCCAAGACGCCACATGAGATCCGTCCCCAGCATGCCCTTGTGGCCCAAAACAAGAATCTTCATGATTAATTACTTTCTGTCTGAAATCTTTGGGGAATGTTTCGCCGCCGTCGTCAGTAGAGGACTTCTTTAAGAAACAAACCCTGCGGCGGCGCCGTCATGCCGGCCAGCTTCCGGTCGCGACCTTTCAGAACGGCCGCTACGTCCTCGGGGGGCCTTTTTTTTCTTCCCACCTCGACCAGGGTGCCGATAATCGTCCTTACCATATACCGCAAAAAGCCGTCTGCCTCCACAAAGATTTTAATCAAAGGGTGTTCAGCGGAAAAAGAATTCACAATCTCAATCCTTTTGATTTCCCTTTCAAAAGAGATCACGTCAGTGTGGACGGAGCTGAAGGAGGTAAAATCATGTCGGCCGATCAGACTAAGGGCGGCCTGCCCCATGAGCTCTAGATCCAGGGGGCAGTGGATGATCCATGCATAGCGGCGATAGAGGACGGTCCGGGTGGGGCTGTTGTATAGCTGATAAAGATAAATCTTGCCTTTGGCATCGATCCGGGCATGAAATTCTTCGTCCGCCTCCTCAAGGGATTTCAAGACGATATCGGCCGGCAGGAGGCTGTTGATTCCCTTCCAGATATTATTGGCGGGGATTCCGCAGGCCGTCTTGAAGTGGGCAACCTGGGCAAGGGCGTGCACCCCGGCGTCGGTCCGCCCGGAACCGATGACATTTACATGCTCCCCGGTGACGACGGCGATCTTCTCCTCGAGGACCTGCTGGACGGACAGGCCGTTTTTCTGGCGCTGCCAGCCGTGATAGCCGCTGCCGTCGTATTCGATAACCATTTTCAGGTTACGCATTATCGGAGGCTTTATAAAGCGCCGCCGCAGGCGTCAAGGGCCGCGATGGCCGGGAGTTCCTTGCCCTCCAGCAGTTCCAGGGATGCCCCGCCGCCCGTGGAGATGTAGGTGATCTTGTCGCTTTCTCCGGTCTTGTGGACGGCCACATCCGTATCGCCGCCGCCGACGATGGTCATGGCGTAGGAGTTGGCTACGCTGTGCACCATGGCTGCTGTTCCCCGTCCGAAGGCGTCGATCTCAAAGACCCCCATCGGTCCGTTCCAGACGATGGTCTTGGCGTTGGCCAGGGCCTCGGTGAAGAGGGTGATCGTAGCCGGGCCGATGTCCAGGCCCATCCAGTGGCTGTTCATTTCCTGGATGGGGACGATCTTGGTTTCCGCTTCGGCGCTCATCTCCGGGGCCATGACGCAGTCCACGGGAAGATAGAATTTGACCCCGAGTTCCTTCGCGGTTTTCATGACTTCTGCGGCCATGGGCATCAGGTCCTCTTCCACGAGGGACTTGCCGACCTCGTATCCGGCTGCTTTCAGGAAGGTGAAAGCCATCCCGCCGCCGATGATCATTTTATCAACCCTTTTAATCAGGTTGACCAGGGCTTCCAGTTTGCCGGAGACCTTGGATCCGCCGATGATGGCCACGAAGGGCCGCGCCGGTTTCTCCAGGCATTTCTGGAAGTAATTGACCTCCTTTTTCATCAGAAATCCGCCGCCGCACTCCTTGACGAATTTTGTGATCGCGACGTTGGAGGCATGGGTCCGGTGGGCGTTGCCAAAGGCGTCGTCGATATAGACATCGGCATAGGCGGCCAATTGGCGGGCGAATCCTTCGTCGTTCTTCTCCTCTTCGGAATGAAACCGGAGGTTTTCCAGGA
>DMAT01000217.1 GCA_003451635.1 Syntrophus sp. (in: bacteria)
GTCCCCAGGATGTGCTGATCGATCCGTACGGCGAAGTCGCTGATTTTTACAATGACATCATCCATCCCCTGGGACTGGGTCGAGATGCTGACTGCCTGTTTATAAGCCGCGACATCCACCAGTTTTGCATCGATACTGACGCTGTTGCCGATCTTGGTGATGCTCCCCGAGACAACGTAATCGACATTCAACTTCTTTCCCAGGGCGTAGATGTCGGCGATGGTCATCTCTTTTACCTTGACGGTTTTCATGGCGTCGAGGACTTTATCCTTGCTGATAACCTCGATCTTGTCGATGGAGGCAATCCGGGACGAGAGCATGTCAACAATACCCTGCTGCACGTAATCTATGTTATCGGCGCTGTTGAGGGCAAAGGGAAGGACGGCGACGCTTTTATTGTCCTTTGCCCACAGGGGTACTGTTATCAAGAGCATGAAGAGGAGCGCTATCAGTAGCCTCGATCCATATCTTCGAAATCGATTCATATTTTTCCCTCATCCTTAATCGTTGTTGTATTGCCTTGCAGCATAATTACCGTCACTCACTAACACGACGTTTCTTATTATTCAAGATTGTTTTTCTTGCCTTACTGAACACCCATCCAGATCAGACCCAGATATTCATGGATGGCCGCTTCCATTTTGCCCAAGGAATCAGCTTCTGGGAAGAAAGCCCGGGGAGGAATGCGTGGCTGTTTGACGACGATGTAATCGGTTGGCGCGGGAATCGGGTCCATGCCGAATTTGCGAAAAAGGGCCATAGACCGGGGCATGTGAATGGCCGAGGTCACGAGAATGAACCGGTTATGGCCGACGGTGCGAGCGATCAATTTTGCCTGATCCGCCGTATCCAGGGATCTGTTTTCCCTTACCACGTCATTGTCACTAACGCCCATCAGCAGGGCCGTCTTCGCAAGGGTTTCACTTTCCGGGAGATCCTGAAATACGGCCCCCCCGGAAAGGATAAGCCTGGAACCGGGAAGCTGACGGTGGAGCCTCACCCCTTCCAGGAGGCGGATCAGGGAACTCGGACCAAGCTGGCTGGATAAGGGCAGAAGCGAATCGGGCAGAGAGCCCCCTCCCAGGACAACGATCCATTTGATGTCTTTGGAGGTATGAATATTTTTGACATCGAGCAAAGGGAGGTATCGGTTTTCGAGAGTTACTACGAGCCGGTCGGCCAGAAATCCGTAACTTGCCAGGAGGAGCAGGATCGTTCCCATGGTAATGAAGATTTTACCGATATTTTTCTTTCTCGTCATCCACAGGAGTATCAAACCGGAAACCAGCAGGACCAAAACAACGGACAAGGGCTGAAAGAGGGGGGAAATGATTTTTTTTAATAAAAAGAGAGTTTCCGCCATCAGCTCACCAGGTTTTCCTCTGTCTCCGGGTTCCCGCTCGGCAAATCGGCAAAGGGCATGGTCAAGTGATAGACGCCGTATTCCATGACGGCCTGGATCGGCAGGCCCGCCTTTTCATAAACCTTGAAGATAGGCTTGTTATTGGCAATAATATCTGCCGCGAATCCCAGGAGACCCTTCCCCCTGGCGACTTTCACGAGCATTTGCAGGATAAGGGAAGCGACCCCCTTGCCCTGATAAGTTTCTTCCACGACAAAGGCCGTATCGGCGTACGGCTGGTCGGCAAGGCGGACGTACCTTCCTTCGGCAATAATCCTTTCCATTCCCGCCTCTTCGATCACCCCGACGATGGACATGACCTTGCGGTAGTCCACATTTACATATTCCTGCATCTTGGCGTGGGGCATCTGCTTGATCTCGCTGAAGTAACGGTAATAGACGGTATGATCGGAAAACCGGTAAAAGAGGCGCCGCATCTCCTCTTCGTCCGAAGGCTTGATGGCGCGAAAGTTGACGGTCAGACCGTCTTTCCAGGTATGGGAAAAGGAGAGATCAACGGGATACATGGCCCCCGATTCGGTAAGATAAATCTGGTCGGGGAAAAGGATATGGGCCTCTTTGGCCTGCCGGACGAGCGCCGGCCGGTCGGCAGGATGGGCGATGTCAATGAGGGCCTGGGCCCGTTCCCGGACCGTACGTCCTGACATCGAGGCGATTCCATAGTCGGTGATGATAAGATCAAGGGACTCGCGGTTGCTGAACTGGTTAGGGAAATCCTGCACGGAAAGCAGGATGTTCGCCTCTCCTTGCAGATTGCGACTGGGCAAGGCAAAGACGGCGCGCCCTCCCTTGGAGTGCATGGCCCCGGCGAAGAATTCCTCCGCCTGCCCCGGCCCCCCGCCCACATTACCCCGCCCGGTATGCATGGCAATATTACCGGTGAGGTCGATTTTCCTAGCCGGTAATATTGCCATCATCCGGTCGTTAAGACTGATGCGGAAATTATCGGAGACGATGTCGATGCCCTGAAATTCAATGAGGGGGTTGTTGTGGAGCCATTTCATCAGTTCCGGCGTCCCCTGGGCATAGGAGGTCAAAGATTTATTGCGGAAATATCCTTTTTTCCGGTTAGTTACAGCGCCGCTCTTCACCAGATCCATGAGGGCGTCGGTAAAGAAAAAGGTATGAACCCCCAAGTCCCGCTTGCGGAGCAGGTGTTTTCCCAGGGCCTCGAAGAGGGCTCCGGGATAGAAGGACAGGCAACTGCCGTCGGTGATTACGGAGGCCACATGGGCGGCCACCTTGTCCATGACTTCATCGATGGGCAAGCGGGGCAGGTAAATGAGGGGTTCGGAGGCGTGGACGAGGCAATCAAAATCGTCGAAATGGACGAAGGTATTGCCCATGGTTCGGGGGACCTGGTCGTTGATTTCGCCTACCACCAGGGTTGCCTTCTCCATGGCGTATTTGCCGGCGTCCACGGCGACTCCCAGGCTTGCGAACCCTGCTTCGTCAAAGGGCGAAATCTGAATGAAGACAACGTCAACCCGGATGGCTCCCGATTCAATAAGGCCCGGAATGCGGGAGATGCGGCTGGGAATGAGGTCCACGGAACCGGAGGTAATTGCTTCCCCTGCTAACCATCCGGAATAAAAGGTTTTCAGGCGTAACTTGCCGGGAGTGGCCTTGGTCTGAAAGGCAAGGGCCTCGCCAAGACTGACCAATTGAATGAGTTCCAGGTCGGCAAGGTTGTTTCTTTGCGTGGACAGCAGGGCCTTGATGAGAGTCCGGGGTTCCGCCACACCCGTGCCCAGAAAGATGCTCATGCCCGGGGTGATGCGCTCCAAGACGTCAGCGGGAGAGACGAGTTTTTCGGTGATATCGAAACTCATGGTGATATTGGTATTCATGGTCTGTGGCGATAATTTACCCTTTCAGGCAGGTCATGTCAAATGCTCTTTTGATGACCCAGGCAAAGGGCTTGACGTAATCGCAAAAATTATACTACGTAGAACTTAACACTATTTATCCTCAGAGGAGCGTGTATCATGATCCCCCGTTATTCCCGAGAAAAGATGGAACGTATCTGGAGCCCCGAGAATCGCTATCAGAAGTGGCTCGATATCGAGATCCTCGCCTGCGAAGCCATGACGAAGCTGGGTTTAATTCCGGAAGCCTCCTTAAAGACGATCAGGGAAAGGGCCGGCTTCGATGTGGACCGGATCGACGAGATCGAAAAAACCACCAAGCACGATGTCATTGCCTTTCTGACGTCGGTGACGGAAAAGGTGG
>DMAT01000229.1 GCA_003451635.1 Syntrophus sp. (in: bacteria)
CCTCTAAACGCCGGCCCTTTATCCCGGCTAGGGCATTCAGCTTTCCATGTCCCGACATGATTCCCGGACAAACCGTGCCAGATGATCGCCGATAAGGGTATAGGGCAGCAGCACTTCATTGGCCCCGCTTGCCTTCAGGGCTTCAATCTGGTCAACCGAATCGGCGGTCGCAACAATGACGGCGTTCGGTGCCACGGCGCGGCATGTCGTTACGATTGAATTGTTGTTTGTTCCCTTGAGAAGCATATCGGGAATGGTGGAAAGGATAATCTCCGCTTGGGAGACATGGGCGTGTTCCAGGGTGTCCATGCTGCTGATGTCGCCGAATATCCCTTTGATATTGCGATCATTCAATTCCTTTAAAACTTCAAGATTGAAATCGATGATCAGGATCTTTCTCAACATTTCGGGGGCAATTTCCTCCATCCGGTCGATAAATGCCCGGGCGCCGCGGTGAAAGCCAAGAAGCACTATGGGATAATGATCGCCGTTTAACTCCGTTGCCATATCCTTGGCTTTCGACGTGAAGCCTATCCTTTCCAACAATCGATCGAAAAGCAGGTATGCCGCGTGATTTCCATTGATGAAATAAGAAGATAGCACCGAAGTGATGGCCATGGCGTAGATGATCAGAGACATCATACGCTGCTCAATATGGCCGTAACCGACTCCCAGGGCGGCAACTACCAGGGAAAACTCACTGATCTGAGAAAGATTGAAACTGGCAATGAAACTGGTGCGCCGCCCGCTTCCAGCCACGGTGAGGAGGGGATAGATCGTCAAAAAACGTGAGATGATAACGAAAATAACTATGACCATGGCCATGATCAGCAGGCCCGCATCAGGTACAGGGATCTTCATGCCGATGGACAGGAAGAAGAGAGTCAGGAAAAAATCACGCAAGGGAAGCACCTTCGCGGTAACATGAACACTGTAAGGAAAAGTCGAGATGGCCACCCCGGCAATGAGCGCCCCCATTTCCATGGAAAGACCTATCCNNACCGCCATAAAGGCGCACCAGGCAATGGATACGGCCACGACCATTTCCGGTGTTTTTGAAATCTTCTCGAAAATCCAACGTAATAGATATTTGCTCAAGAGAAAGCCGACGGACAGCAGGACCAGGCTCTTGCCCAAAGCCATGACAACGAGCAGCATCCGGGGGTTGGTGAAATGGGGTTGCAGAGCCAGAATCAAGATCGCCCAAAGGTCCTGAAATATGAGAATGCCGAGGGTAATGCGACCTGGCAGGGTATCCAGCTCAAACTTGTCATAGAGGAGCTTGACAACAATAGCCGTACTGCTCAAGGCGCAGAAAAGCGCCAAATAGAGAGCGTCAATGCGGCCTTTGCCCAAATCATATCCCAGCATCATGAAAAAGCCGATGCCGATCAAGACGCAAAGGAGAAACTGGCCAACCCCGGCATAGATCAACTGCCGTCCCGAAGAGAGGAGCTTGGTTGGATTCAGTTCCAGACCGATGATAAAAAGTAGGAGGATCAAGCCTATTTCTGAGATGACTTCGATGTTTGCAGGATTGGAGACCAGTTTGAAGCCGATCTCAGGTCCAATCAGCGCTCCCGCAACGAGATAGCCAAGGATCACCGGCTGTCGAAAGAATTGAAATATGAAGCCAAGGGCGGTGGCAGCTAAAATCGAAATGCCTATTTCCGGAAGGATACCGTGCATGCCGGATACCTCCTTTCTGTACTTGATGTTGGTATTTTATGGAGATGAGAGTTTACCGCCATGGTTTTATCTCTTCGGGGGTACCTCCGCGCCGCAAGCCTTGCATTTGACGGATTCTTTTTTCATGCTGGCCGCGACAACCTGCTCATTTCCACATTTTGGACACTTTCTTGCCATATCGAGAATGGTCTTGGCTGCTTGATTGAATATGGACATGACTATCCCTCTCTTTCTTTAGTCGAAGGTTCGCTCCTCTTACCGCTCATACAGAAATGACGAATGGGCAGGAGTCGCTGAGGAGACAACCGGTTTCATTCATTTTGCCCCAGGAAACAATATCCTGTTTCCAGGGGCAGTATCCGGGTTGACTGTGGATATGTATCCCGGCGCGAGGTTATGGTTGCTTATGATTCTTTGGAGTTGATGACTTCAGGATTGCGGGGGAGGAGCCTTGTTGGCGCAGGGGAGACCTTTCCCGGTCAGGGTTGATTTAATATTTTCGCTAACGGTGGCCATTCCGGCGAAGCTATGGGCGGCAGGAAGGTTAAAGCCTGACATAGTCGCCGTATGGTTTTTAAATATTTTATTTTGTGCTACAGGGTTGTGACCATTGTGGACTCTGACAATCTTACCGCAGGCGCAGTTTTCCAACATGAAGGAGTAATCATGCTCTTCAAAGTCGAAATAGAAACTTACCCACAGGATCAGGGCCACGGAGGCAAGCACTAATAGAGATAATTTGAAGGACTTCATCACCGCTCCTCTTTCGAGGTTCTAGAGCAGATTACCCGCTAGCATACATAGAACATCATACTGACGGTTGAGCATTTCCATTAATACCGCTAAATTGCACGATTAGACCCTAATTGGTCACCACTTTTTTGTCAATATCAATTATCAGCCCGCAACATGCCGACATAATTTATAGAAGCTGTATAAGTAGCCATTAGATGTGAATTATCTTTTGACTTTCATCAGTCATTATAAGTAAGGCATGATAAAATTGAGGTGATAGCAACTCGCTTTCTCATGAGTGAGTATGTGTAAATAGGCATTAAATATCAATGGGATGCAGGATGTTGATTAGCATTGGGAAGAAAGCNNGCAACCTGATTTTGGGAAGCAGTCGGTGGAGCAATGAACATCATTACTCCCATTCCAAATATTTTGCTTCCAGTATGCCTTCTAAATCTCCGCACTCTTGATCGGTGGTAGTTTTGACTGCATCGTCGTACCATGCTTCCTCAAGACCATTTGTTTCAGCGATAGATTTCAGCCAGACAAGTTCTTTTTCGTGAAGCTGCCCGTCAACGATGGAGAGTTTGAGCCCGTCCTTAATGAAACATCGGGCAATATCAGGGGCGGAAAAATGCGGCGGTACATCAACAATATATTTGTTGTCTAAGAGTTCTTCGATAACCTTTTCGCTAAACTTATTTTCAAACCCTAATATTTTTCCAACGCGTACCGCCATGGCCCTTTCTGCCGCATCAATTCTTCGATCCTTGCGAATAAGAAGCACCAACCCCTTTAAATATAAGCTGCGGTCAAGCAAAGATATTTTCATTTTGATTAGAACCTCACTTCCCAGTGGTAGAATATAGGGAAAACAGATAGTGTGTCAATGAAAACTGGCATAAGATGTAGTATCATATCAACAGCACCCTCTGGTGTGGGAATGAGATTGTTGCCGGTCTATGACCAACTATGCCTGAAGAAATCCCGGATCGCAAAGTTCCAATTCAATGCGTAGGAACGGTTATGATCAAACCTTCGCGATAATGCTGAGCGCCCAGGCTTTTGCATCCTCTATATCTGCCTGATCGGGATGTCCGGATGCACTCTGGGCTTCCTGGGCCCAGGCCCTGTTTTCCTGCTGGTTCATCAGCATCTCGATGACTTTAGGGTCCACCTTGCCGCGGCAGCCGAAATGTCCGAGGATTCTGGCCTTGGCAGCCAGTCCGATGGCGTTTTCAAAAGCCTGCTTCGGCAGCTGTCCGCCACGGAGCGAACCATGGGTAGAAAAGAATGCGACCTGCTGGCCCTCTCCGAGTGCCTTGATAAAAGACTGTGCCTTTTCCGGAACGCTGTGCGCATGCACGGGAAAACCGCAGAAAATGATATCATAACCTTCCGCGCCTTCCAAGTCATGGATTGGCACGATCTTCTTGTCAACGGGAAGCGCATCCTGGATGGCTCGGGCAATTTCTTCCGTATTACCGGTTTTTGAAAAGTACGTTACCAGCGTTTTCATGCATCTCTCCTCTGTTTTCTAATATGACATTGCTTCTGCGGCCTCGGAGTTTAGCAAGTCTGTTTTTTCGTGTCAAGGGATGGTCTGGGGGCCGAGGCCAAATCATGACATCGCGTTTGCCGTATCTGGATCGTGCGAATGCTCCATAGGGGGAAGGACCGTCCTACCATCAGGCGTTGACATTTCGCCGCGGCGTTTATATAATCCTCCCTGAACCGATCTTGTTGAGGCGCACTGATTATGAATAATTTCCGGAGGAACAAAAAATGAAAAGAATATTGCTGTTTCTGGCGACGAACATCGCCGTCGTCATGGTGCTGAGCATCGTCATGAGTATCCTTGGGGTGGATCGCATCCTGGACGCCCAGGGCGGCGGGCTGAATATGGCTAATCTTCTGGTATTCGCGGTGTTATTCGGCTTCGGAGGATCGTTTATCTCCCTGGCCATGTCCAAATGGACGGCCAAAAAGCTCATGGGCGCCGAAGTCATTACCACCCCACGGAGTGCCTCTGAGATCTCGCTGGGGGTTGAGACCGCCGATGC
>DMAT01000046.1 GCA_003451635.1 Syntrophus sp. (in: bacteria)
CGGCCCCGAGGACCATTTCGATGTCTTCCAGGCTATTGATTCCGCCACCCACGGTCAGAGGGATAGTAATAACGGCAGCAACGCTTTTAACCCATTCGATACGGTTCTTGCGGTTCTCCAGGGTGGCGGCGATATCGAGCATTCCCAACTCATCGGCCCCTTCCCTTTCATAAAAAGCGGCGTTCTCCACGGGGTCGCCGGCGTCGCGGATGTCCACAAAGTGCACTCCTTTGACAACACGTCCGTTTTTCATGTCCAGACAAGGCATAATTTTAATGATACTCATAAGTTTTCTCCTTTCTTCAGTTATTCTATGATCACTTGTTCTTGACAACATTCTTTAATGGCTTCACCATTTCCTTTTCTAAGGTCTTCAGAAATTTTTCTCTAAAGGCGGGTATTTTCGTCAGAAGCATCNNATCCTTCTGGGGAAAATCATAGTAGCCGTGTTGCTTGTAATAGCGGTGATCGGACTGGAAGACAAAGCGCAGCATTCCCCATACCTCGTCACGAAAGATTTTCATTCCCCCTATCCCCAAGAAGTCGATCGGATGGACATAGCCCTGGTGGGACAGATCGACGAGACGCTGGGCCAGATCACCGAGAAGCTCGTCCAGGCAGAGCGAATCCGCCCCTTCATCCGTCACGATGCCGGCCAGATTGGCAAGCTGGAACTGGGCATAGGCGGAAAGGATCTCCTGAAGATTGGGGAGATGGGCAAGGGGTCCGGAAATGAGGAAGGCAAGCTGCTTATCCTTCAGGGTCGGGGTATGGGTATTGAAAAATGACCGGTCAAAATACTGCTTCCACCGGGAAGACAGATAACGGTCCCGGATCTCGCCGGCAAAGACGATGATATCCGCCGTCTTGACCTTCTCATTGTAGAAATCGATATAGCCGTCCTTGCCCTGATACTGGCAGACGTTATCGAGACCGCACTGGCAGCAGCCCAGACAGCCCCCTTTAATGTCGATGCCGGTGAGGCTGATCACTTCAATGTCATGAATAAAATTATCCCGGAAGGCATTGATCATCTTCCCGAGATTGCCGTTTTCCTTTTCCTCGTCAACGAGAACCAGTATCTTTTTGTCCCCTGCCGTTATTGTCAGCTTTCCCGGTCCCGGTTCATAAACAAAATCGCTGCTCACGATGGGCGGAAATTGCCTCACCGCCGGAACCTGCCTCTCCACGGACTTGAGAATATTGCCGGCAAACTGGACAAAGCGGGCCCTTTCCCTGCTCCGTACCAGATCGTACATCTCGGCGGAGTAGCCACCCAGATACTTCATCTCCAGATCGTCGCAGATCCCGTGGATGTAATTGTGGGCCGTGTGATCGAAGAAGTGGACCGAAGTCGAAAGGGAAACGGCGTACTTTTTCCGGAAGGCCTCTCCATTTTGCCTTTCCAAAATTAGCTCGATGAAACGCTTATACTGGGAACAGACCAGGCAATAATACAGGGGGAAGCACCAGATAACCGCATCGGACAAGGCGATCTTGTCCACGATGTCCTGAAGGGCCCTGTCGTCCCGTTCCAGCTTCCTGATCTGGCGGGCCACATGAAAGATAATGTAGTCGTGATCGGGAAATGTCTTCTCCATGTACCGGACATATTGCAGGGTAACGCTGTCATCGCCTTTGGGGCTCCCGCTTAAAACTGTTATTTGCACGATCTTTTCTCCTTTAAACCATCAAACATGAGGGGGCAATAAAGTCCGCCATCGCCTGTATGACCACTTCCCGGGCCTGGAAATGGGGGATGTGCCCGCAATCGGGAATAATCAACCCCGATGATGGACCCGACACCTGCCGGGAAATGGCATCTACCTGGGCCGGTGTGCCGTAGGGATCATCCTTCCCCTGAATGGCCAGGACCGGGCAATTGACATCGGGGAGATAATTCTCAATATTCCATTCTCTGAAGGAAGGGGAAAGCCAGGTCTCAGACCATCTTTTGAAGACAAGATCTGTTTTGTCTCCGTGATATTTCGACAGACGCTCCCTCAGGCCGGTATCTTCATAAACCCGCACGGCCTCGCGAATCCCCTCCAGAGTGACATCTTCCACAAAGACATGGGCGGCCTCAGTCACCAGGCAACATACCTTTTCCGGGTGCGCGGCGGCAAACATCAAGGCAATGGAACCGCCGTCGCTGTGACCTATGAGGATACATTTTTCGATCCCGAAATATCCCAGGACCTGAGGAAGACAAGTCAGGGCTTCTTCATGCAAATACCCGATATCACCGACCTTACCGCATGGTTCCGACTTGCCGTAACCCCAGCGGTCGAATACCAGGGCGGGCAGCTTCGTTATTTTGCAGAGGGACAGGGGAAAATCTTTCCACTGCCCGACGCTGCCCAGTCCTTCATGGAGAAAAACAAGATGAGGATATCCCTCCCTGCTGCATTCTCCGGTCTGAATCATCTCCCCGGCAAGTCGGCGTCCCGCCGCAGCGAAGGGAACGGGGTAATGGGTAAAGTCTTCCTCTTGTGTCATAAACGTCCCCCTGGGGGATACGATGTCTTTTTCAGGTGATAAACCGCTTCGGCTACAGAAGAGTGACCTTGAGCATGGAAAAATCATCTTCCAGGACGGGCTTGCCGCACATCTCCTGAAGAAACGCGTACAGGGACTCTATCTCCCGCCCCCCTGTCCCGGGCGTTTTGGCAAGATATGCTTCAAGTTCCTTTAAAGTCCACATGGCCCCGTCCAGGCGGTCAACTTCGTAGGCCCCATCGGAAAAGATATAGAGGCGGGCAGGTGCGGAGACATCGTCAATAACCGCTTCCTGATAAGCTACGCCTGGGAATCCGCCGACAAAGACATTCTGCGTCATCAGGGACACCGGTTCCTTGTTGTCGGCAAAAAGGAGGGCCGGCGGATGACCGCCGCTGGCGTAGCGGAGGCGGTGGGTGCGGCAGTTATAAACGCCGTACCAGATTGTAAAGTAAAGATTGTTCTGTTTCTCCATGGGAAAGGCGTCGTTAAGGGCGGTCAGGACCTGTCGGGGGGACAGGAAATCCGTACCGGGCAGGGTCTGTGAGCGCAGGGCGTTGAAGGCCGATACCGACAGCAGGGCCGTCCCCACCCCATGACCGCAGACATCCAGGAGATACATGGCAAAGTGGTCCCCATCGATCCAGTGATAGCCAAGGCAGTCGCCGCCAAGCTCGGCGCTGGGGAAAAACCTCCATTCGGCGCTTACCGGCCCGGAGTTGATGGGCTCCGGCAATAGGGAGACGACATATTCCGCCGCCGAGGCCAGCTCCGCCGCCAGTGCCTGCCGGCTGGCAAGCAAGGCCGCATGCGCCTCGTTTCTCTGGAGGAGGTTTATATAGCCCGTTGAGTGATAGCGAATCCGAGCCACCAGTTCAATCCGGTCCGGGAGCTTGACGAGGTAGTCATTCGCCCCCAGGGCAAAGGATTCGGCCTTGGTTGTCGCCTCCTCCTTACTGGAAAGGACGATGAGGGGCACATCCTTTAGCTGGGGATGAACCCGGAAAAACTTGACCAGGGTCAGTCCGTCGATATCCGGCATGATCAGATCCTGGAGGATGATCGTGGGTTCAAATTCAATGGCCGTCTGGAGGGCCTTCGTTGGGTCCTGACAATACAGAAAGAGGATATCCTGCTCCGGTGCAAGCATACGCTCCACGGCGGCCGCAACAATCGCCTGATCGTCGACAAGCAGGACTTTGATCTGATGTTCCTTCATTGAAACCGACATATTATTTCCTTCCCATATGTTTCATGATCGCCGGGGCGATTCTCTCCAGGGGCAGGATATCCATCGCCCCGCCCATTTCAACAGCGGCGGCCGGCATTCCATAGACGACGGAGGTTTTTTCATCCTGGGCAATCGTGTGCCAGCCCGCCTTCCGCAAGGCCGTAAGACCTGATGCGCCGTCTCGCCCCATTCCGGTCAGGAGCGCGGCCATGTCTTGCCGCGGCCAATGCCTCGCCAGGCTTTCAAAAAATACGTCCACGGAGGGACGATAAGGATAATCCCGGGGCTCCTTGGTATAACGGAGGACAAGATCCGCATCGAGAATCAGATGATCGTTTGTGGAAGCGACAAGCACTGTATCGATCTTGGGACTCTCTCCCTCGCCGGCAAGGACCACTTTCAACCCACTCTGGCCGTTCAGCCATTCGGCAAGACCGCGGGAAAACTGTTCATCCACATGCTGGACGATGACAACTGCCGCCCCCAGGACCTTGGGCAGAGCGGCCAGGATGATGCTCAACGCTTTGGGCCCCCCGGTGGATGCCCCGATTGCTACCAGCGGCGGGGGTAGCTCCGGATTTGTTGTTTTTCTTTTGAAGGGGGCTTTCACCCCGGTTTCCACCTTGCCGATGAGCTTGCCGATGGTGGCCAGCTTTTTTATGATGTCTGCCTCCCCATTCAGCTTCCCCGTAGATTTCTCCAGGAATACGCGTACAGCATCCAAGGCCCCCTGCCCCATAGCCTCGAACACCTTGGCGGCGTTGGCCTCCACCGAATCGGTCAAAAGCAGGATGGCGCATGGGCATGACTTCATGATGCCGTTTGTTATCCGACTGCCATCGAGGTGGGGTAATGCCAGGTCAAGAAGGAGGAGTTCCGGTTTTTCTTTTTGACATTTCCGCACCGCCTCGGGGCCATCCGCGGCAATCCAGATAATGTCGGAACCCCCAACGGCGGCCACGATTCGTTTGAGGGCATCCAGGGTACGGGCATCATGATGGGCAATGGCAAGGCGCATGGTCAGGGGTTTCCTATCAGGTCTTTTACGGCGACCAGGAGAGTTTCATCATGGAAACTGCCTTTCGTCAAATAATAATTGGCCCCTGCATCCAGGCCCCGCAAGCGATCTTCTTCAGAGTCCTTGTAAGACACGATCATCACGGGTAGGGAACGGAGACGGCTATGGTCCTTTACCTTCCTGACCAGCTCGATACCGTTCATCCTCGGCATGTCCACGTCGGAGATCAGCAGGTCAAAGCCCGCCGTCTGCAGGGCGTTCCAGCCATCCATCCCATCAACGGCAACGGTAACGTGATAACCTTCTTTCTCCAGAAGCTTACGTTCGACCTCCCGGACCGTCAGGGAATCATCCACCACGAGAATACGTTTTTTTTCGGTAATGCTATATTTTTCCCCCGCACCAATCTTTCCCGGCTTTCCCTGGCTAAGGAGCTGGTGGATGGAGCGGACCAGATCATCGGCGTCAAGGATCAGCGCCGGGGAGCCATCCTGTAACACAGCGGCCGCATGGATGTTGGGCGTTTTTCCCAGCCGGGGATCGAGGGGACGGACAACAACGGTCTCCTCGCCGCGAAAACGGTCCACCACAAGACCATAACGGTTCAGGCGGTCACTTATGACCACAATGTGAATCACCCTTCCCCCCTCTTCCGCGGGGGGAAGTTGAAAAAGCTGCCGACAGGTAACAATCCCGACATGCTCGCCGTCGGAGGCGCAAAACTGACGATCTTCCAGGACCTGCAAATCATCGCGGGATACCCGCAGCAACCGGTCGATCCGGGACAGCGGCAGTGCATAGGGCTCTCCGTCAACCTCGACAATCAGGGTGCGCAAGACGGAAAGGGTCAGGGGAAGCTGGAGGATAAAGGTAGTTCGTCTGTCTTTTTCCGAATCGACGCGAACCAGTCCCCCCACCTCGTGGGCCATGGAAAAAACGACATCGAGACCGACGCCCCGCCCTGAAATCTCCGTAACCTGAGGGGAAGTGGTAAAGCCGGGGAGAAAAAGAAACTCATGAAGCTCCGTTCTGGTCAGGCCTGCGGCCATTTCTTTCGTAACCAGACCTTTCTCCACAATTTTTCTTCTGATGTTTTCCGGATCCATACCCCGGCCATCGTCACTTACCGAGACATTCAGCATCCCGGCGACATGGCGCGTTTCGAGGGTGACAAGACCTTCTTCCGCCTTACCGGCAGCCTTTCGCTCTTCCGGGATTTCCAGTCCATGATCTACGGCGTTGCGCAAGAGATGGGAAAGGGGGGCTTCGATTTTTTCCAGGATGTCCCGATCCACCGGAGTCGCCTCCCCCAGGATCTGGAAGCGGACCTTCTTGCCCAGCTCCTGGGCAAGGTCCCGCACCATGCGGGAGAAACCGTGCAAGCCTTCGGAAAATGGGACCATCCGGCTGCCGACAGTCTCGCCGTAGAGGCGATGGGCAAGGTGCTCAAGACGACGGGAATACCGCTCATAGTTGACCATCTGCTCGGCTATGGCGTCCTGCATCCGGTCGATCAGGGCGCCGAAGGCCTGGGCGGCAGCCTCATCTTCCTCCCCGTCGGCAGCGGCTGGGGAAAGGGGGACAGATTTTAAATATTTCCCCCCCATTCTGTCCCATTCATCTCGGATTTCCCGGGTGCCGTTTTTCATTTTCAGCAGGGATCTGTTAAAGGAACCGGCAGACTGGGTCTGGACAAGCAATTCCCCCGCCAGGCCCATCAGCCTGTCCATATTTTCAGACATGACCCGAACCAGCACTGCTTCCGTTTTCCGTTGGTCCGTGGCCCTTTTTTGCCTGATTGCCGTCCCCGTCGCCTCCGCCCCAAGACAGACAGGAACCGGAGTTTCACTTTCCGACGCCCGAACCAACGCTGTGGTTTCCGGCGCTGCGACACTCACCGGAGGTGGACTTATTTCACTCGCGGTCTGAGAAAGAAGACCGGCGGCAAGGCTGTTTCCGAGGGTCTGGGCAAGGTCTTCAATTGCCTGGCGCCGATCATTTAATTCCCGAGGAAGGGAGGCCGTCTCGACTTGAGCCAGGGCCTGGAATATGTCGTTTCCTTTGAGGAGGAGGTCAATATGTCCGGATGCGAGGTGCATCTTGTCATGTTGGGCTGCGGAAAGAATATCTTCCATGGCATGGGCCAGGTACACCGCCACCGGAAGTCCGACGATCCGGGCTGCCCCCTTGATGGAATGAGCCGCCCGCATGAGGGGCTCTATCTTTTCCGGAGCGGGATCAGACTCCACCCCCACCAGGCCCGCCTCCAGAACCCGGGTGTTGTTTTCCAGTTCAATCCGGAAGAGATCAAGCATCATCGGGACGATATTTTCCATTCCCAGATCCCCTTTATGGTACGATACTACGCGAGAGGGACGAAAACAAATCATCCTCGCTCAGAAGCCCCACATGGACGCCGTCAAGATAAAACAGGCCTTTTGTCAGACGCCTCGGCCCCTTGGCCACGGTCACGGGCAGGTCCTGCAATTCCTCCCGGGCAATACGGGCAACACCCCTGATCTCATCAACGGGAAAGACAAATCGGGATCCCTCTTTTTTTATGATCATCAGGCGCGGAAAAACCTTCTGTTCCGCCTCTCCCCTTTCTTCCACGGTCAAATCCAGCAAACCCGACAGGGAAACGCATAGGTGGAGTTCGCCGTGAATATGGACAATCCCCCGGAAGATGCGATTACTCCTGAGGGGAAGGCGGCGCATGACTACCATCTCGGCAACTTGCTGAAAGTATTGTGTCTCCAGGGCCAGAAGTTCACTCTCCACCCGGAAGACCATGACCGAAAGCGGGTGGGAACATTCCACTTCTTTTTCCCGGGCCATGACGGCGGCGCGCTCATCGAGCAACCCCTCGGGAATAGGCCGGTCCAGGAGATCACGACCTGCGGCGGCATATACGGGACAGCGCCGGCAATGGCCAAACACGGCCAGCTCCGGGCACTCAGCGGACCCAAAGACTCCGATTTCGCTCCAGCATCTGCTGTTGGAAGATTCAGTTTCTATTATCATGCCGCCGCCGCTCAATGCGTGTTAACCTGTTTTTTAACAGGACCGCCTTTTCATGGTCATGACGACGTTCATACATCAGCCCGGCGTGAATGAGCGTCTCAAGGTGATCGGGATCAAGATAGAGGGACTTGCAGTAACATTCCTCCGCTTCTGTGTCGCGATCGCATGATTCGTGAATCAAACCCATTAGATAGTATACCTCCGCGCAGGGCCGGTCGGCTTCGAGGTAACTGCGGCAAAGGGACAGGGCCTCTTCCATCTCCCCCCTGTCCGCCAGGGAACGCGCCTGGATCAGAGTTTCTGCCGGGGAAACATCGAGAGCTTTGAAAAATTCTCTTTCAGGCTCCTGATCGTCATGGTTATTTAAATCCTCGGAAGAAGCAATAAAGGACCGCGATTTCCCCATCGTCGCCAAAGATCCTCCCCGTTGAGCCTCCCGCTGCGGAT
>DMAT01000179.1 GCA_003451635.1 Syntrophus sp. (in: bacteria)
CAGGCAATCACCACAATAACGCATATGCGCAATACGCCTTGGGCGTGATGTACGCTGAGGGCAAGGGTGTTCCGAAGGACATGAAGGAGGCATTCAATTGGTGGAGCAAGGCTGCGAACCAAGGCAACGCCGCCGCTCAAAATAATTTGGGTATTCTTTACGCCCAAGGCAGCGTTGTACCGAAGGACATGAAGGAAGCGGCTTCTTGGTGGACTAAAGCCGCGAATCAGGGTAATGCTGCTGCAAAAGAAAATCAGAAGGGAATGCGGACAAAGAAAAGAGATCTATTTAGTGGCAAGTAGCCCTTTCGAGACCCGAACCTACCCGCGTCTATCACCATTCTTGGAAGCAAGCATCCGGTGGTTTTGCAGGGCGTGCAACATTTTAGAGGATGATCAAGCGGAGAATACTTGACTTTAACTACGATTAGCAGGATAAAGTCATATCCGAATACCCCATAATTATTGTCTTTTATCTCAAAATTATATCAGGGGAAAACTATATTTGGATGGAGGAAACAATGAGAAAAACCATATGTGCCTCGGTAATTGTCTTAATCTGTATGTCTTCATTTGCGCTTGCCGATACACTTAAAGTTATTAATCAAAGAAATGAGTATGGTGGGACAACAAACGAGATTACATTGTCACCAACAGAAAGAAGCTATGAGGATGGGGTAGAAACGTCAAGATTCCATTATGACAGCAATGGAAAGATTTTGAAAAAGGAAGACTTCTACACCAACCAGAAACAACGAGAGACAGGGGCAGCAAATATAATAAACTATTATGACAACAACGGAAAGATGGTGAAAAAGGAGGAATTCTATACTGACCAGAAGCAACGAGAGACAGGGGTAGTGAATACAACATACTATATAGGCAGCAACGGGAAGAAGGTAAAAGTTGAGGAATTCTATGCTGACCAGAAGCAACAAAAGGACGGGATAGAGGCGTCAAGATTTTATTATGACGGTACCGGGAAGATGGTGAAAAGGGAAGACTTCTATCCCGAGCGGCGGCAACGAGATATAAACGACTTTAGATGCCTTAAATCAATTGGCGGAAAGACGCCGCTCAGGCTTCAGTTTGTGTTCAATACTGACAAGCCTGACGTGGGATACGTTATCTACAAGAATGGCAGCGGGCCTATAGCCGTAAAAATGATAAAAGAACGAGAAGTGCGGAGAGTAAAGGGCGGCGGACCATCGGAATATGAAGCCCAATGGGAAGAAATTACTTCGGATGGCACCGGCGGAAAATATAATGTTGTTAGCCAAGGTGCACGAATATCCGAATTTCGATACATTCGAAAAAAAGATGGAAAGCAGTTTAAATTTGAAGAAGACGTAGAATCAATCACGGAAAAGGGGTGCAAGTGGAATGAAAAATAGATATGCGTAAGGTAGGTTAACAGGGGCTTATCATTAGTAATATTTTATCGTAATCAGCCTTCCTGACAACAAAGCGAGAGGCAACGTTTGCTAAGAGCTTATTGAATTCTGGCCGAAAACATGCGAAGTTTTGTAATGCATTATCAAGCTACTAAAAAGGTTGGAGGTGTACAGTATTTCGGGCACATCCTTGTTTTTATTAAGAAACATACGCTGCTTTCCATTTGAAGTCGAGTATCCGACAATTATGACGGAGGTCCACCCTTTCAATCGGTATTCATTGAACAGTTGATGATATTTCCGATTGCGGACAATTCAGAAAAGCTATATGCTTACACTGATTTGAAGCATGTTTTTTCTGCCCGGCCATCCCGTAACCGGATGAGTTGTCCCCGTAGCGGCCGTCCTGCATGGGTCGGTGGTTTATCCATGATGGATAGTAAGTGGAAAGGGAAGTAAAATGCCTGAGAAGGACGCACCAACTCATCTCTGGCTTTTTGAGCGCCGGAATTTTCCCCTGATTATCGTCTTGGTCATCGTCATTATATCCACCGTCACTTTCTTCGTCTGCTATCAGCATCATACGATCAACACGGAGCAGACCTTAAAAGAGGACAGGTCAGCCGCAAGCCTCCTTTCCATGGTCCTGGATGAACATCTCAAAAAGATCGTCAGTCTCATGGAGTCATACAGCAACCGGCCGGCCCTGATCCAAGCCGTCAAAGATAAAAACGTCGAAGAAGCATTGAGGCGTCTGATCAGCCTATCAAAAAGCGACCCCGGCATTGACAGCACGATCATTACAGACCGGCAGGGCACACTCTGGGCCGCTTATCCCGCGCGTCCAGAGATAATGGGGAAGAACTTTGCCTATCGGGATTGGTACAAGGACGTCAGTAAAGAATGGAAATCCAGCATTTCTGATTTAATTCTAAGGATTGTCAGAGAAAAGGACGTCGCCATCCCGATTAGCGTCCCGCTTATTGATGAAACAGGGGAAGTGATCGGCATCATGGTGAACACCCAGCGGACGGCCAGATTGAGCAACCTTATTAAGCGGATGTCCATCGATCCCGGCCAATCCATCACGGTTACCGACCGGAAAGGCCAGATCGTATACAGCAGCCAGCATAATGCTGAATTTGAGATAAGGCCTTATCGGTTCCATCCTGACATTAAAATGACAATGGCCTCAAATAATAAAACTTTCGCTGTTGATGACCCCGTCCTCGGCGGAGGTACACGTTATATCTCATTTTCCCCCACAGCCAATATCGGCTGGACCGTCTTCGTGGAACGGGACAAGCGAAGCATCTTCCTGTCAGAGTCCGCATACTACATCCAGGTGACGGCGATTGCTTTTCTCCTGTTCCTGTCCATCATTTTATTTCTAATCTATTCAAGAAAACAGATGCTATCTCAACAGATCCTGGCGCAGTTGGTGGCAGAGAAAAAGATACACACAGGCAAAGAGCGTTACAAGTCCTATATTGATATGACCATGCAGTTGGCATGGACGACAAACGATAAAGGAGAGATTGTGGAAGACAATCCTTCCTGGAGCAAATATACCGGCCGTGGCTATGAAGAGATCAAGGGCATGGGGTGGTTAGAAGATATTCATCCAGACGACCGCGACCGTAGCGAAAAGATATGGATGAAAGCCGTCGCAGAAAATGTCTTGTATGAAATCGAATACCGTCTGCGCCGGTACGACGGCGTGTATCGGGACTATTTGGCCCGCGGTATTCCTTTGCTCGATGAGAGCGGGAGCGTTCTGGAGTGGGTGGGTACCTGTATTGACATCTCGGATCGCAAGGAGGCAGAAAAAGAACTGCGCCAACTCAAAGAACATCTTGAAAAAGATGTGGAAGAAAAAACCGTCGAGCTGCGATCAAGAATAGCAGAGCTGGAACGTCTCCACGAAGCCACCATTGAGCGGGAATTCCGGATCAAGGAACTGCGCGATGAAATGGCACAGTTGAAGGGAGAACCATCTTGAGCGCCAAATGGTTGAAATATATGGTTGTCATATTGCTTCTCTTCGCCCCTGTGCACCTGTACGCCCAACAAAATGTCAATACCGGTAGGCATTCTGTAGAACCGGATACCATCACCATTGCTTCCGAACCCGATTACCCGCCCTATTGCATGGTAGACGAAAATGGCCATGCCGTCGGGTTTTCCTTGGATCTGTTCAAGGCGGCCGCCAAGGCCGTCGGACTTGAGGTAAACATCAAAATTGGAGTCTGGAATAAGATCAAGCAAGACCTGGCCGATGGGAAAATCGATGCCCTGCCCCTAGTGGGCAGGACCCCGGAACGGGAGGAACTGTTCGATTTCACGATGCCTTACTTATCGCTCCACGGCGCGGTTTTTGTGAGGGAAGGCACATCCGGCATCAATTCACTTGCTGATTTGAAAACCAAAGAAATTGCCGTGATGAAAAGTGACAACGCAGAAGAATATGTTCGGCGCGATAAGATTTCAAACCATATTTTTACCACCAATACATTCGAAGAAGCTTTTAAAGAACTTGCCGCAGGAAAATACGACGCCGTAATCACGCAGCGTGTGATGGGGCTTGAGCTGCTGAAAAAGACAGGCATTGAATCTGTAAAACCTCTGGATATGCAGCTTCCGAATTTTCGTCAGGATTTTTGTTTTGCCGTCCAAAAAGGGAATAAAAATCTGCTTAACCGATTAAACGAAGGACTTTCCATTATTATTGCCAATAAGACCTATGAGGAGATCAGGCTCAAATGGTTCGGGCCCGCAATCAAGGGAAGAATTGCCACTAAGGACATTCTTAAAATAATCTTGTATACCATTATTCCGATGTTTTTCATCATATCTGGTATTTCAATCATCGTTCTGCGTAAAGAAGTAAAACGGCAAACCAAGGATTTGATTAATAAAATAGCTGAAAAAAAGAAAGTTGAAAAAGAGCTACGGGAAAACGAAGCACAGCTGCGAAGTATGTCCGGCAAACTTGAAGATCAGGTTGTCGAGCGCACAACAGAGCTTCAGGATAAAGTTAAAAAACTCGATAAAAGCCAGCAAGCAATGCTCTATATGGTGGAAGACCTGAATCGAATTACCACAGAGTTAAAAGAAGAGCGCCACAAGTTAGGACTTTCCAACAAGCATATGGAGGCCTTTACTTACTCCATATCTCACGACCTCAAGGCGCCCCTCAGGGCTGTAGACGGTTATACAAAAATCCTCATTGAGGATTACGGCCCTCTTCTGGATAACGAGGGACGGCGCGTCTGCGACGTCATCAGCGCGGGGACCAGGAAAATGGGAAGACTGATCGATGACCTGCTGGCCTTTTCCCGGATCGGCCGGGTAGAAATGCGGCATGCAACGGTAGATATGGAGGCCATGGCTAAGGATGTTTTCTTTGAATTGACAACCCCGGAGGAACGGGAGCGGATCGATTTTCACGCCGTCTCCCTGCCCCTGGCCCAGGGAGACCCGATGCTCCTACGGCAGGTCTGGGCGAATCTCATTGGCAACGCTGTCAAGTTTTCCGCCCGGAAGGAGCGGGCCTTGATCGAGGTGGGCTGCGTAGCGGAAGGCGGCAAACCGGCGGCAGCAAAAGACAGTGAGATGGACGTTTTGACAATAAGTCCGCCCTCCGCAACTCGAACTACGGCATCCGAAACAGTGTACTTCGTCCGGGATAACGGCGCGGGCTTTGACATGACCTACTCGGGGAAGCTCTTCGGCGTCTTCCAGCGCCTCCACAGTGAGAAGGAGTTTGATGGGACGGGCGTTGGCCTCTCCATTGTCCAGAGCATTATCCAGCGACACGGCGGCCGGATCTGGGCGGAAGGAGAAGTCGGCAAAGGGGCGACGTTCTATTTCATATTGGGCGAAGCGTAGATTGACTGTAGGACTGAGAATGTGAGTATTGTCATGATCGCTTTCTTGGCATATCGAAGATTTCAAACGATACTCTTCCCTTTTATCAGCTCATAGTAGTTACTGACTCGTAGGTGCGTTCAATAACCAACAATCTTTTTTTGGTTAAGCATTACGGGAAGTACTCTGCTACAAAATCAAAACGGCCTCCCTTGTTGACTTCAATAAAGAGCCAATATATCGTCATAATTTGGGGCGAATCAGGTGTTGACCCGTCGGATCAGGTAATACGCTGCAACACTGAAAAGCAGGTTGGGAATCCATGCCGCCAGCAGGGGGTAAAGGGTTCCCGACCGGCCGAGGGAGAGGGAGAAGGCAAACACCAGCCAATAGGAAAAACCGATAATAACCCCGGCGCCGATGCTTTGCGCCACCCCGCCGCTGCGCTCCGAGCGCAGAGAAAAGCTGATCCCGATCACCAGCAGGATGATGCTGACAAAACTGAAGGCCATTTTCCCATGCAGATCTACCAGGTAGCGTGTCATGTCATACCCTTCGGATTGCAGTTTGCGAATATACGGATATAGTTCAAAAAATCCCATTTTGTCGGCCTCCTTTTGAACCTTCTTGAAGTCTGCCGGTTTTTCCGGAAGATTAATGGCCTGGGACGCTAGTTTTTCCAGCTTGGGGAATCCGCCCCCATCTGCCATCGAGGCGGTCAGCACATTCTGGAAAATCCATTTACCTTCCTGCCATTGTGCTTTTTCCGCATCAATTCTTTGGAGGAGACGGAATTTGGTATCCAGATAGTAAATCGTGATTCCATGGAGGGCATTTTTTTCCGCATCGAACATGCGGAAATTATATATAGCCTGATTTCCCCGGTACCAGATCTCATTCTGTTTGAACATCCCCATGGATTCCTGCTTCTGAACCTCTACCAGGCGAATGTGTTCGGCCTTTTGGAAGGCCCGGGGGGTAATGAATTCGCTGAACAGAAAAAGAACGATACTGACGATGATGCAAATTATGAGCAGCGGGAAGGCGAGGCGGTAAAGACTCACCCCGTTGGCTTTGACGGCCACAATCTCGTTGTTCTTAGAAAGGGCGCCGAAGGTCATTAGCGTAGCCAGGAGGATGACGGCCGGGGTCGTCTGAGAAACGATCGTGGGGATCATAAAAAAGAAATGCGACGCCATCTGGATAATGGTGGCGTCATTGCTTATAAACATGCGGATCTTACCGAAAAAATCGATGATCAGATATATCGAAATGATGGACAGGAGAATGAGAAAGAACAATTTAAGATATTCCCTGATAATATAACGGTCCAGAATCTTCATAGTTCAATAATCACTTGACTGTCTTGAAAAAGTTCGACCATAGTGGTTTCTCTTCCGCTGCCCGGTAGAATAGATAAATACCCGCGATTCCGAGCAGGATATTCGGAGTCCACGTGCCGATAAAAGGCGTCAACCTTCCCGTCTCCGCAAGGGCTTCCCCTCCCAGGCGGATGAGGTAGTAGGCGAGGACCACCACCAGGCCGATGGAAAATCCCCAGAACTTGGCGGTACGGTGCTTCCGGATGCCAAGGGGGATGCCGAGAATGCAGAAAACCAGCGTGGAAACGGGAATGGAGAGTTTCTTGTGGATCTCGATTGCCAATTCCCGCAAATCCGTATCCTTGATCTTTTTATCCTGCATACGCTTAAAAATCTCCATCGTGGTCATTTCCGTACTTGCCTTGGTTTTGGCCTTTTCCTCCGTCATCGCCGCACCCATGTCCAATTTGATGTCATAGCGGGCAAAGTCCATCTTACGGTAATTATTCAAACCCCGGTCCACACTGTGGGTGGCCCCATTTTCCAGGCGCAATGTGACGATCATCTCATTGGGATTGGCGACAAGGTAGCCCCTGGTGGCGATGATGGTGGAGGGCTCTTCTTTGTCGCGGGTATCGGAGATGAGTACCCCTTCCATATAATCTCCGCTGACGGGTATCTTGTCGGCGTAAAGCAGAATTCCCTTGAAGTCATCGTTGAAGACCTTTTCTTTGATACCGGCGCTGGCTTTTTGGCGGGCGACGCTGAAAAGGAGGAGCTTGGTGGCGTAATTACCCTCAGGGACAAGAAAATAGCTCGTCACCGCCGTCAGGAAAAAGGTCACAACGGTGGCAAGAATAATGGGTTTGGAAATCTCATAGAGGCTAATTCCCGACGCCTTCATGACGATGAGCTCATTGTCGCTGGAAAGGCGTCCCAGGCCCATCATGATGGCTACAAAAAGGGAAATGGGAATA
>DMAT01000366.1 GCA_003451635.1 Syntrophus sp. (in: bacteria)
TGCGACCGATGATGATGAGATGACCGTCCTGGTCGATATAACCTGCGTCGCCCGTCTTCAGCCAGCCGTTATGGAAAGCCTGCTCCGTCGTCTGGAAATCACGGTAATAACCTGAAAAAAGAGAATCGCTCTTCACCATTACTTCCTGGTCCGCATCGAGCATGATCTCGACACCGGGGAGAGGCTTTCCCACGGTTTCCGGTTTGACCTGATGATCAGGTTGCACCTGAAAGATACCCCCCGCCTCGGTGAGACCATAACACTGCTTGAGATTCAGTCCGATAGCCTGAAAAAATCTGATAACGTCGGGACTGATAGGATGACCGCCCGTGTAGGCATTACGGAAGCGGGAGCAGCCGATCCGGTCGAGGAGGGGTTCGTAAACAAACCATGCTGCGCAGCGATGCAAGATCTTCTGATGCCAGGCCGGTTCTTCTCCGGCCGATTGTTTTGCGATCACGGCGCGACCCGTTTTTTCCGCCCAATGAAATAACCGGCGCTTAATCCATCCTGCGTCGGCCATCTTGACACGTATTTTAGAGGCAAGATCCTCCCAGAAACGCGAAGCGGTGATAATCACCGAGGGACCGATCTCGCGAAAATCTTCGGTCACCGTTTCGGGGGTCTCGGGAAAATTCATGGTCATCCCGCTATACAGGGAAACGCCGAAGCCCCACATCTGATCTACGATCCATGCCGGAGGAGACATGGAAAGCCAATTTTCTCCGGACTTCAGGGATATCGCCTGGGTCCACTGCTTTCCGATCGAAGTCATGCTCCGGTGAGAAAGCATGGCCAGCTTCGACATGCCCGTGGTACCGGATGTTTGGATCATCAAGGCGATGTCTTTGGATTTTCCTCTATTCAGCTCCTGTTCAAAGAGATCGGGCGACTTGCGGTCCAGTTCTTCCCCCGCCTGCAGTAAACACGCATAAGACTGCAACCATGTCATGTCCCGGTAGGAGCGCATGCCGGTAGGATCAATATAGACAACCTGCCGCACATGGGAGATATTGCCCTGAATCTCGATCAGTTTATCTACTTGTTCCTGGTCCTGGGCAATCACCAGGGTCGCCTGGGTACGCTGGATGGAAGATTGCAACTCATCAGGAGTAGCCGATGTAAAGACATTCATGGTGACGGCCCCCAAGGCCTGGGCGCCGATTTCCGTGAAGAGCCACTCGGGATGGTTGTTAAGAATCAGGATAACGTTTTCACCTCGACGCAGACCAAGAGCGGCAAGGCCCATGGCGGTAACTCTTACATAACGAAGATATTCTTCCCAATTGAAGGTGTGCCAGATGCCGTAGGCCTTTTCCCTTATAGCCGTGAAGTCTTTACCCAATAGTCCTGCCTTTTTTGCGAGCAACTGGGGCAAGGTCAACATACGGTCGTCTGTGGTTCCACTTTTTTGCTCAATCATAATCTTGATGGACCTCAAAACTTATAAAATTATCCATCTTCATCCCAGATACGCCCGGATCACTTCCGGATGACGGCCGATTTCATCAGCCGTTCCCTCCGCTATCATTTCTCCGAAATTCAGCACGGCGATACGGTGAGAAATGCTCATAACAATGGCCATGTCATGCTCAACAAGGACGATGGTCTGTCCCCATACTTCATTTATCTCCGTGATAAAACGAACCATATCCTCCTTCTCTTCGAGGGTCATTCCGGCGAAGGGTTCATCCAGGACGAGCAGTCGCGGCTCAAGAGCCAGCGCCCTTCCCAGTTCCACTCTTTTCATCAACCCGTAGGGTAAGGAGGCCACATTTTTATTTCTTATTGCCTGTATCTCCAGAAAATCGATCAGCTCTTCAATCAACCTGCGGTGTCGAACCTCCTCCCGGCGCACGGAAGGCAGATAGAGACCTGCCCCCGGGAAGGAATAACGACAGTAGAGATGACGGGCCAGGAGCATGTTGGCAAGAACGGTCATGCCGGGGAAAAGTTCAATGTTCTGAAAGGTTCTGCCGATACCGATCTTGACGAGGTTATGGGCGTGCATCCGGGTGATGTCCCGGTCATTAAAAATAATTCGTCCGCTCTTGGGCTTGTAGAAGCCGGTGATACAATTCATTAGGCTTGTCTTGCCCGCCCCGTTCGGTCCGATCACGGCATATAGATCCCCATTATTCACCTTCAGGTCAATGTTGGTAAGGGCCTTCACGCCGCCGAAATTCAGGGATAAATCCCTGATCTCCAGGTCTGCGTAACGGTCTTGCTCCTGTCTTGCCGCAAATATTTCCGGCTGACCACGGTAGGCTTTCATTTCGTTTGCCTGGTCACTTAAAAAGGTGAATTTTTTCTTTGCCGGGAATGAAAAACTTTGTCAGCGGTACATAGTTCCCATTCTCCTGGACTTTTACGATTCTCGCCTTGAAAGAGGCGCCATGATCGGTTTTCGTGTATGTCACATTCGGAACAAGGCCGCCAAAGTCTTCATTCTTGAAAGATTCAAGGGCGCTATTGATCGTTTCCCGGGTGATGTCCCCGTATTTCTCATGGGCTCTTATAAAGGCCCGTTCCATGATCATGCCTACAACAACTCCTTCCCAGTAAGATGCGTCGAATTTGGTGACGGTCTTATACCTGGTCCACAAGTCCGTCATGATCTTCATGCCGGGGGTGCGATCGGAAGGCAGACCGCCGGGAAATTGCATCAACAACCTGTCCTTGATTATTCCCTTCCCTAGTTTGAAGAAATCCGGATCCGTCGAGGTCCAGGTCCCGAAAAAAATCGGGTTGTAACCGATTCTATCGGCACTCTTGAAGGTGGTAATGATGGCGGAAGGAAGCATCTGCATGACAATGTACTGGGTCCCCTTCTTTTGCAGCCTGAGCAGCTCCGTTGTCAAATCCACCGTTTTGGGCGGGAATTCTTCCACGGCGACGATGTCAATATTTATTTTATTTGCATATTCAAGGCTTGGTTTGTGGATGGAGCGCCCATAAGCGTTATTGAAGGTAAGCAAACCGACCTTCGGCTTCTCTTTCCCTTTGTGAATAGCCCGGATATAGTCGAGGATTGCGTAGCAGTCCATCTTGTAGCTGCCAAAGGGGAGATACATGTAATCGACAGGGGGTTCGAGTATCTCCCAGCTTGTCGAATAATTGATGGTCGGGATCTTGTAGGCCTGAATAATAGGCTTGGCGGCCAGACCCTCCCCTGCGCCCCAGGTGGCAATCATATCAACTTTTTCCTGAACGGCAAATTTGCGGACTGCCGAAACGGCCTCGGGTACTTTGTAGGCAGTATCAACAAGGGTCATCTCGATGCGATTTCCGGCTAC
>DMAT01000044.1 GCA_003451635.1 Syntrophus sp. (in: bacteria)
GCAGGTAGCGTCAATGGGGAGCAATCTCCTCATTGTCATGTCGGGCAGTATCACTTCGGGGGGCTTGCGCATGGGCAGCGGCACCCAGATGACCCTGACCCTGGAGGATGCTTATGCCATTGAACGGGAGTGTTCCGCCGTGGCGGCGGTAGCACCCATGCTCAACGGCGTCGCGCAGGTCGTGTATGGAAATCAGAACTGGTCAACCGGGATTCAGGGAACCACGCCAGGTATTTTAGAAGTCCGGGATGCCGCCCTTGTTTCCGGGCGGCCTTTTACGGAACAGGATATCCGTGCCGCCGCCAAGGTGGTCCTGTTGGGGCAGACGGTAGTGGATAATCTCTTCGGTTCCATGGATCCCGTGGGACAGATCATTCGGATCAAGAAGGTTCCCTTCACCGTTATCGGGGTCCTAGAAAAAAAGGGCCAATCCATCGTCGGACAGGATCAGGACGATCTGGCTTACATCCCCGTAACTACGGCGCAAAAAAAGATCATTGGAACAACCTTTGCCGGGATGGTGCGGACAATTCTCATCAAGGCAAGAAGCGCCACTGATATGGAGAGGGCGGAAAGACAGATCACCGACCTTCTCAAACAACGGCACCGGATTAGTCCCAAAGGGGAAATGGATTTTTCGATCCGGAACCTGACCCAAATGCTCCAGGTTGCCGAGCAGTCCACTAGGGTCATGACCCTGCTTCTGGGGGCTATCGCCTCCGTCTCGCTCCTGGTCGGGGGGATCGGGATCATGAACATCATGCTTGTGTCCGTTACGGAAAGGACCAGGGAAATCGGGATACGCATGGCAGTGGGGGCGAAAACCTGGGCCATCCGTATGCAGTTCCTCGTCGAGGCCCTGACCCTGTCCCTGAGCGGAGGGGTGATCGGGATCATTCTGGGCGTTGTGACGTCGGAGATCCTTTCCCAGCTTGCCGGCTGGACAACGATCATCTCCCCCCTGTCCGTTGTCCTGGCCTTCGGTTTTTCCGGCATGGTCGGGATCTTCTTCGGATTCTATCCGGCCTACAAGGCGTCTTTACTTAACCCGATTGAGGCTTTGCGTTGTGAGTGACAAGGCGGAAAAAAACAGAAACCGTAACATTCTTCTTGTCGATGATGCGGAAGAGATGCGCGTGCTGATTACCCATCAGTTGCGAAAGGCCGGTTATGCCATGGTGATAGAGGCGGCATCGGCAGGCGAGGCCTTTTCCATCCTCGGCCTGGACAGGGATGACAAGACGGTTGCAGATATCGATCTTATCATCATGGATATTGTTATGCCGGAGATTAATGGAATTGAAGCATGCCGTCGCATCAAGGAGGATGACCGTTTCGAGGATGTTCCTATTATCATGATCACGGCCCTGGCGGACAAGGGGATACTGCAGTTGGCTTTCGATGCCGGGGCGATGGATTATATAACAAAACCTGTTGATAAACTTGAACTTATTGCCAGGGTCCGGTCATCATTGCGCCTCAAGGACGAAATGGAAAATCGCCGGGAAAGAGAGCGGGAATTGCTCGTCATGTCCCGGAAACTCGCGGCGGCAAACCAGATCCTGCAACGGTTGAGCCTGCTGGATGGACTTACGGGCATTCCCAATCGCCGACGTTTTGATGAAGTCCTCGCTCATGAATGGCAACAGGCGATGCGCAGTAAACAACCCCTTTCCATAGTCATGATAGATATTGACCATTTCAAGGCCTTCAACGATCATTACGGGCATCTGACGGGGTATGACTGTCTGAGGAAGGTGGCCCTGGCCATGAGCGGCATCCTGAAGAGACCCACAGATATTTTGGCCAGGTACGGCGGCGAAGAATTTGCCGCGATTCTTCCCATGACGGCAAGTGACGGCGCCGACGCTATCGCGGAGGCCATGAGAACCGGAGTTGTAAACCTGGCAATTCCCCACGACCATTCATCCGCCGCTTCCCTGGTAACCGTCAGTATGGGGATAGCCACGCTGGTTCCCCGGAGGGGCATGACGGCGGCGATGTTGATTTCCGCTGCCGACCAGGCCCTCTATGAGGCTAAAGCAGGAGGTCGGAACCGGATCATAGTGAAAGAGCCTAGCCCTTCCTGATTCCCAGGATGGTCCGGGCTTCCCGGGGAGTCGCCGGTGAGCGGTTCAGGGAGGCGGCTGCCCGGACGGCCCACTCTACCTGCTCATAGCTCCCCTTGGCCAGATCTCCATTTGGCATGCGGGTATTATCCTCCATTCCCACCCGCATATGACCCCCTAAAAGACAGGACAGGACATTGGCGGGGAACTGCTCCGGGCCGACGGCGCAGGTCGTGAAGTTGGCGTTTGGTGGCAGGGCGTTTTTCATGGCCATCATGACGTCGGGGCGGAATTTCTGCCCCCCTGCCACCCCCCACACGAAATTGAAATTCATGGGTTCGGAAAAGAAGCCCTGCCGGCCGATGAGGAGGGTATTGTCCAGACCGCCGATATCGTAGCATTCGAGTTCCGGTTTGATCAGGTTTTCTTCCATGGCCTTGCCGAAGTCCTGAAGCATGGTGAAGGTGTTCTCGAAGACGTAATCAAAGAATATTTGCCCGGAATTACGGTCGATGATGCTGAAGTTCATGGTGTTGGTATTCAGGGAGGCCATCTCCGGTTTGACGGCGACGATCTGGGCCAGACGCTGCTCGGCGGTCTTGAAGGCTCCCACCGCTGAAGACAGGCAGATGATAAGGTCCGGGCAGCGTTTCTTGATGGCATCATAAACGGCCTGGACCCGGTCGATATCATGACTGGAGTCGCCGTCGTCGGTCCGGGCATGGACATGAACCATGGCTGCCCCGGCGTGGAAGCATTTTTCGGCTTCAACGGCGAATTCCTCGAGGGTATAGGGAACGGAAGGGTTGTTCTGTTTAAAGGTCGCCGCACCGGTGAGGGCGGCGCAGATGATGACGGGATTTGACATGGACATGACCTCCTTGGATTTTATATGAAAATAGAACTTAACTGGCAGCCTTCTTCACTATGTACAGAGAAACAACAACGGCAACCACCGCAAACACACCAAAGAGAGTGAAGAATTGTTCCACATAAGTAAGGCTTTCATACCAGCCTATCACCTGATAGTAATACGTCAGGTACTGGTCCTGCAAACTGTCGATCATGGCTACCTCCCGGCAAGCTATCTATGTCGGTCTTTTTCAGACCTGCACTGATTTCATAAGGTTCAGTATGAGTCGATATGTCCCTGTTCTAATGGGTGACTTTACTCTTAAGGCCAGCCATTTTATCAGGAATTTGCGGGGAATTCTACAAATATTCTTGCTTTGCCCCCGTCTTGTGATAATAAACATGTACCAATAACCTTTTTGTGAGGAACGATATTATGCCCCGAAACAATGAAAAAACATGCTGCCTCAATCATCCGGATTTGGAAATGGTTGTTTTAAATGAAAAAAACACGGATACTTTTCATGCCATCCGCCTGGCTACCTGGGAATATGGAAAACGGGTAAAAATGGAAAATAAATCCACGGGTTTCGAAGTTTATGCCTGCCCGGAATGCGGCTACAGCGAGTTCTACCTGACTCCGTCCGAATTGAAAATAATCCGCAACGCCCCCTGAGAGAGATTGCGATTGTGCTGAAATAATTAATCCGACCTGTAGGTCCGATTGGCCGCGCAAATCTGGACGGTGTGTTGTTTTATCTTGTCCATAATTGTTGATGAAGAAAGAACCTGTGCATAAAGCATCAGGGCTGTACGGTTCATAAATTCCTCCTCGTTATCGATTGACCCCCTCCGGTTAATATGATTTTCAACATGTGGTCAGAAATAAATCACCAGACCTTCGTATCGAAGAAGGCCTGGTGGATGATGGATTTTTATCAAAATAGAGTTATTTTGTCAGTGTCAGTTTTACACCTTCAAGGGCGAGTTTGAAATTGATACCCTTTGTGAGGGCAAAGAGTTTGATTGTAACTCCGTTCTGATTCTTCATCGTAATTACGCCGGCGCCTCCTGCCAACGTAGCCTCAGCTGAGACGGTGGTATAGGTCCCGTTAAAGTCTTCGAGTTTTTTCAAGTTGAAGACTTCGCCGTTTGCATTCACTTTGCTGACACCCACGTCAATTACAGACAGCCCTTTAATCTTGAAGGGATATTCTTTTACCTGATAGGTTAGGACGCCATCTCCCCAGCTATAGCCTATGCCGACAGCAACCTGGCCCTGTGAGAACCTGATGGTGGCATCCGGCTTATCCTGACTGAAGGCAGGACCGGAGATTAAAAAACACATTATCAGAACCATAACACCCAGACTAAACGCCTTCTTCATAAACAATGCCTCCTTTTCTGTTTCGGGATTGTCTCCCGTTTGATCCATTGCCTGCCCAATATAGTTTCCAACTATCATGATTTTTCTTTAAATAATTGTATCCGGATACCCCCGTCATCTGTTGATCGAATTCAACAGCCTTTCCGCGGCCTCGTTAATGACCTCACGATGGACTTCAAAGGGATAACCCATATTAGTTTTCCGAGCATCCACTTCCAATGAAAAAAGAATTTCCCCACTTTTCACATCAATCAATCGGCAAATGAAATCTAATTTTGCAACAGGTGTTATGACTTTTCCATAGTCAACGATCGATCCGATGAGAATGGCATCCACGCCAAGTAGATTCCCGATTTTGCTCGCCGTTTTTTCATCTATTAATCCGGACTGGCTCAATTTCTGTTCATCAAAAATCTTATTTAGTTGACTACGTTCCATGACGTTGACTTTTTTCGTTACCAAACGATTAATGATCTTCTCCTGCAATTCAATAGCAGGATTTGGGAAAGAAGACTTGTCATGTCTTTCGTCGGTAAACTCGATTACGGCTATCCGATTGACTTGTGGCGGTATTGTTACGCCATCGGAAGGCTTGACGATTGATTCATGTTGAATGGACGCGGGAACACAAGCACATAGGATCAATAATGTGTTTAAAGCAATGATTATCAGTTTCTTCATACTTCAAATCCGGTGTGGGGCGTTAAAATCGAAAAGGTTAAAGACTCATAAAAGGAGTTATATGTGAAAAATGCAAAAATCACAAATAAAATGGCGGAAGTGCATGGGAATC